>NZ_JBHEEA010000005.1:0-209672 GCF_041900695.1 Bifidobacterium sp. 2450 | reverse complement strand
ACACGGATCCGAAGAATCCCGATTCCGATGGTGACGGTGTCAAGGACGGCGAGGAGCTGAACACCAAGGTCGACCCCGACACCGGCAAGACCGTGCCGAATCCGGATGACACCGATGCGGTGACCGATCCCAACGTCAAGAATGTCGCATCTGGTGACCAGGGCGACAGGAATGACCAGGGTGGCCAGGATGACGGCAATGCGAAGGATGCCAAGAGCGCCAAGGGTGCCCGCAGGCTTGCCAAGACCGGCGCGGACATCGCGCTCATGCTTGGTGTCGCGGTTCTGCTCGTGGCGGCTGGCGTGCTGATGCTGCGTCATCGCAGGAGCTGATGATCCATCAGTGATCCCCGGTTGAGTTGGCCGGACGGAGGAATCCCCCTCCGTCCGGCCAATCTCGTTATGCCACCCGTACGCCCTTTCTGGACTGTGCAGGGACTTACTCCCCTTCTGGACTGTGAAGGGACTTGCCTCAGGTGTCAATTTTTAATCCTTGGGATTCCGCCATTTCTGGGATTCCTTCACAGTCACAACCCTTCACGGTCCAAAAAGGCGATTCGTGGGCCGCGACGTTGCTGTTGTACAGACTTCGAGTACGTCCAACTTCGGGGGGTCTCCGTCTCAGCGCCCACTGGACTGTGAAGGGATGTGACTGTGAAGTGATGCTCAAAACCGCGGAATATCAACGATTAAAAATGGCCTTTCGCTGTTTGTGGTGGGTGGTTGTGGTGTGGGGTGATGCCGGCGGGTGGGTTGGAGGCATGGATGCCTCTTGCCTGTTCACCGACGCGTTGCAGTTGCAGGAGCCTTGGAAGGTCGGGTCCGTGGATTTCAGGGACGCGGGCGACGGCGGGCGGGAACCGCGCGTCGCGATCGTCTTCGGGCCCGGCGCGCGCTTCCATTGCCCCGAGACCGGCTGCCCCGAGACCGCCTGTCCGGTGCATGACACGAGTGGATTGGCTACAATGTATTAGACAGTCCGATGAGGGACGAATGACATGAGATTGGAGGCCGACGATGGCCGATCCGAGGCATCCGCGCAGGTTCACGGAGGGGTTCAAACGGCAGATCGTGCGGTTGTACGAGAACGGCAAGCCGCCTGTGGAGATCAAGACGGAGTGCGACATCTGCCATTCCACCCTGCACCGGTGGGTGCGGGGGATCCGCAACAGCGGCTCGACCAGGGCCACCGACGACCGCACGCCCGGGCAGAGCGAGCCGCTCGCATTGCGGAAACGCAACCGTCAGTCGGAGATGGAGGTGGACGTTTCAGAACAAGCGGCGCCGGTATCCGCACGAAAGCAGGCGTGATACGGTCCGACGCCGGCCGCTGCCCGATATCGGCGCAGTGCAGGATCCTGGGCGTTGCCAAGTCGACCCACTGCTGGATGCTCGACCACCCCGAGACCGAACGGGCCGACCCCCATGAGGAGGATGTGGGACGCGTGTGGCGCGACAGCGGCAGGGTGTACGGGGCCGGGAAGATCAAGGCCGAGCTGCGCCGCGGGGGCATCGTCATGTCGCGCCGCCGCATCTGCCGGATCGTGGAGGCCGGGGGCATGGCGGGCTCGTATTCGAGGGCCCGGTACCGGCCGCATCCGGCCAGGCCGAACGACGATCCGGTCCCGAACATCTTCGGCCGCGAATTCAATGGCTACGCCCCGCGCACGTACATCGCCGCCGACCCGGCCTACGTGAGGGTCGGCAATTCATGGGCGTGGATATGCCTGCCCGGCGGCCTCGCGAACCGCGGGATCGCGGGCCACGCCGTCGGGACGCGGCACGACGCGGATCTCGTGCTGGCCGCGTTCGCCGCGCTGCGCTTCCCGTTGGGCGGCATCGAGGTGTTCCGCGCCGACCGGGGCGGCGGGTTCACCGGGGAACGCGTCGGGCGCATGCTCGACGTGTTCGGCATCACGCGTTCGCTTTCCAGACCGGGCAGCCCGTACGACAACGCGGTGGTCGAGTCCACCGACCGTCTCGTCAAGAAGGAACTCATATACGCCAACACATACACGAGCGTGGAACGGCTGCGCTCGGACCTGAACAGGTACGTGTGGTGGTACAACCACCGACGGCTCCACTCGACCCTCGGATACCTGAGCCCCGTGGAGTTCACACAACAAGGAAACACCCTCTAGAAACAATCCAACACACCGTTGCCAATCCACGTCGGTACGGTGAAGGATGACGGTCTGCCCGCAGAAGGCGACGTCACCACCACATGGTCCCAGGTCTCCGGTCCGGAAGGCGGTATTGCGAAGTTCGTGGACGCCTCCGCTGCCAGCACCACCGTCACCTTCAACAAGGAGGGTGACTACGTCCTGAAGCTCACCGCTTCCGATGACGAGAAGGAAGGCTCCAGGGAAATCACCGTTCACGGCATCCCCTCTGACGGTACCGTGAACGTAGCCCCGCAGTCGAGCGCCTCTGCCAGCTACGCCAACGGCTACCAGCCGAAGGACAACGCCAAGAAGGTCATCGACGGTCAGGTGGTATACACCAACACGCCGAACGAGACCTGGAACAACTGGGGCGACAACACTGGTGTGGAGCCGTGGCTGCAACTGAAGTGGGCCGGCAAGGTGCCGCGGAAGAAGGCCAAGGTCTTCTTCTGGACCGATGGCGGTGGCGTGCCGATGGCCTCATCTTGGAAGCTCCAGTACGCTGACGCTGACGGTGACTGGCAGGATGTGAAGCTGGCTGACGGCCAGTCCTACACGGTCAACCAGAACGAAGGCAACGAAGTGAAGTTCGCCGACACCGTCGAAACCGACGAGCTGCGCGTGGTCTTCCCGAAGGGTGCCATCGTGGGTGCTTCCGAGTTCGAGGCGTACGCCATCGAGCCGGTGAGCGTGGACGAAGTCAACCGACTGGTGCAGACCGGTTCCAAGGCCGATGATTTGAAGCTGCCCTCCACCGTGAGCGCCGTATACACCGACGGTTCTCGCCGTGACCTCGCCGTCACGTGGGATAAGGTGACCGACGCTCAGCTGGCCGCCGATGCCGTATTCGATGTCAAGGGCACCGTCGCTGGTGCGCTGAGCGGTACGGTTGCACACATCGCGGCTCGTTCCGATACCGCATCGCAGACCGTGGGTAATGCGCAGCCGGTTGAGCAGACCGTCTACCAGAACGCCAAGTCCATCGACCTGCCCGCCACGGTTCCGGTGAAGTTCCCGAACGGATACAACGACGACCGCAAGGTCACGTGGAAGGATGCCGACATCAAGGCCATCGACCTGACCAAGGTTGGTGACTACGAGGTGGCTGGTACCGTCGACGACGGTTCGTCTTCCGCAGCTGCCAAGCTCACTGTCCACGTGGTTGCCGACCCGAACGGTTCCTCCACTCCTGAGCCTGAGCCTGAGCCGTTGGTCGGTTGGATTGAAGGCAAGGCGACCAAGACCACCATTTCGCCTGATTCCGAGGCGACCTGGTCACCGGCCGAAGGCAAGCTCAACGACGGCGTAGTCGTCGATGATACTTGGCCGACCACGGATGATCAGAACGTCAACGACAAGGTCTGGGGTTCTTGGGGCAAGGCAAAGGACGGCATGTACGCCCAGTACGACTTCGGTCAGTCCGTGACCGTTGACCAGAGCCGCGCCCAGTTCTGGGCCAACTTCGCTGAGACTGATGATTCGAAGGGTGGTCTGGAAGTCCCGGACGCTTGGGAGATTCAGTACCTCGCCGAGGATGGTTCTTGGAAGGATGTCGAGCCCACCGAGGATTACACCATTGTGCGTAATTCGCCGGCTTCTCGTGCGGATACCGATGCCAAAGGTTGGAGCACTGTGACCTTCAAGCCGGTCGCCACCAAGTCGCTGCGACTCGTGCTCACTCCGCACACCGGCAGCAGCACCTTCGGGGCCGCCGTGGCCGAGTGGGGCGTGCATAGTATTGACGGCACCGAGCCTGAACCTACCCCGGTCGACAAGACCGCGCTCAAGTCGGCTCTTGACACAGCCAACGGCCTCGATGCAAGCCGCTACACCGCCGCTTCATGGGCTGAGTTCCAGCAAATCATTGACGCTGCCCAGGCTGTGTACGACGATGCCAACGCCACCGAAGAACAGGTCGCCGAGCAGGTGACCAAGCTCGAGGACGGCCAGAAGGCGCTCGTTGCGCTCGCCACCGACGCGGCCAAAGCCGAGGCCGCTTCCGGCAAGTACACGGATAAGAGTGTCGAGGCCTTGAACAAGGCCATCGAGGCTGCGGAAGGTGTGCTCAAGGGCGATGAGGTCGGTGAGGTCACTCAGGCCACCGTCCAGGAAGCGTCCGCTTCGCTGAACAAGGCCGTCAAGGCCTTGGAAGAGAAGCCCGCCGCCGAAACGGTGAAGAAGGAGTCCCTCAAGGCTTCCATCGAGCAGGCCAAGAAGGCTGACAAGTCGAAGTACACCGAGGAGGCATGGCAGGCTCTGCAGAGCCAGATTGCCGCCGCTCAGAAGGTGTACGACGATAAGGATGCCAAGCAGGTCGACGTCGATGCCGCACAGGACGCTCTCGACAAGGCGTTCTGGGCCACGAAGCCGGAGCAGAAGCCCGGCTCCCAGCAGCCCGGCGTGACCGACACTGATAAGGATGATAAGGACAACAAGGGTGATCGTGTGCCTCCGACTGGTTCTGCGGTTTCCGTAGTTGCTGCGGCTGCCGTGCTGCTCACCGCCGCAGGCGTGACCATCCTGAAGCACCGCCAGTCCGGCGACCACGGTTCGGCCCGTCACTCGGCCTGACCCGCAACGGAGTCATTCTGCCGAGTGAGCCCCCTCGCAGAGGGGGCTCTAGCCTTTTCCTTCTACCCATCATTACTTTTTTCACTCACTCAATGAGGAGCACTATGAGTTTCCATGTATCCGTGCAATCGGTTCGCGCGGTGGCCGGTGGGCTCGTCGCCGCAACGACATTGCTGTCAGGCCTTGCCCTTGCGCCGACCGCAATGGCCGCCGATTCAGCCACCGCTGACAACGCGCCCAGCGTTGCCGGTCACGCGTATAACGAACTGCCGTATAACAATCCTGATGTCACCGTCACCCAAATCGACAATAGCGCACTGCCCAGCTACATGCGCAACCCCATCGGGCAGAACGAGGGTATTGACACCCCGAACGATCTTTCGCAGAACTACTACTCTGCAGATGCGTCCGCGCTGAGCTATGACGGCAAACTCTTCGTTTTCACTGGTCACGATGAGGCTTCGCCTGACTACGGCTCCTTCAATATGAAGGATTGGGGCGTATACGTCACCGATGAAGATGGTCTCAATCGAGGCAAATGGACACATTACAAGACCATCGCCAAGGCCGACCTATTCAGCTGGGCTACCGGTGATGGCGCATACGCTGGCCAAGTTGTGGCCGACGATAACGGCACTCCGAACGACACCTCCGATGATTGGTTCTACTACTACGTACCGGTGAAGGACAAGGCTTCTGAGGCGGCCGGACAGGACCCGTTCGCCATCGGCGTGGCTAAGTCGAAGAGTCCGCTCGGCCCGTGGAAGGATGCCATCGGTAAGCCGCTGCTCACCACATCGCAAACCCAGATTGAAACCATCGATCCGGCATTCTTTGTGGACGAGGATGGCACCGGATATTTGCACTTTGGTACTTTTGGCACCCAGCTCGCAATCAAGATGAAGAAGGACACCACAACCGGCCGCACCTCGTACACTGAGACCGAAACCAAGGCTGATGGCGCCACGCCGAACCTCCACACCATGAAGGACGCGGACAATAACGCGAATGGTCCGAAGGGCTTCTTTGAGGCGGCATGGGTGTTCCGTAAGGGTGACACCTATTACAACGTGTACGACGGTGGTGAGCCGGGCTCAGGTACAGCCACCTGCGTGGAATCGAACTACCAAGCTTGCATCCAGTACTCCACTTCTGACAGTCCGCTCGGACCGTGGAAGTATCAGGGCGTGATCGTGCCTTCCGGTTCCGCTACCACCATGCACCCCTCAGTGCTCCAGTTCGGCGACAAATGGTATGTGACCTACCACACCGGCGATAAGGAAGGCGGCACTGATTTCCGCCGTGCCGTGTGCATCGATGAAGTCGACTGGACCGCTGACGGCCAGATGACTTCCACCGCACATCCGACCAAAGCGGAGAAAACGCAACCCTCCACCAACGTAGCCCCGTACGCAAAGGTGAGCGCAACGTTCACCGAGACGCCGGCATACAAGGGCTCGGTGAACGATGGGCGTGTACTGCAAACCATTGTGGTGCCACCGAACCACTGGACCAACTACCGCTCCATTCCGCAGCCACAATCCGGCGACTCGCTGGTCTACCAATGGGATGGCACTGTGCGCGCCAACTCGTCCAAGGTTTGGTTCGATGTGGATTCCAACGCGCTGCGCGCGCCCGCTTCGTGGAAGATTCAGTACTTGGACGCGGACGGTACATGGAAAGATGTCACCAGTCCGAGCGGTTATACAACAACCACCGGCAAGGCCAACCCCAACACTGTCACGTTCGATGCAGTGACCACCACTGCTCTAAAGCTCGACATGACTGGCCAAGCTGTGGATGGAGGCTACGCCTCCGTAGCCGTGGCCGAGTGGGAAGTCGGCGCTGCTGATAGCGAATCGCCGGCAATCACTGCGCCGAAGGGCGTGACGACCGCCACCGGCACCGCGCCCACGCTGCCTGCCACCGTCGACGTGAAGTATGGAGACACGACCGTTGCTTCCCTGGTAATTTGGCGTCCGGTCGCTGCTTCTTCCTATGCCAAGGCCGGTTCGTTCAAGGCCTACGGTGTGGTTGCTGGCGTGCCCGGTGAGGCAAGCGAGCAAGGCAATGTGTCGGTGAACGTCACTGTTCAGGATGGCTACAAGCCCGCCGCCGATACCACGAAGCCGACCGTGACCGTTGCCGTCACCGCCAACGCGGGCAATAGCGAATGGCTCACTACCGCTCCGTTCGCCACCGTGCAGGCCACGGACGATATCACGCCGATTGCCAAGCTGGAGATTTCCACCGACCAAGGTAAAACCTGGATCACCATCGCGGTGAATGCCAACGCAACTATTGCCGCGCTTTTCCAGCAGGGTGATGTTGACGTGTGGGCTCGTGCCACCGATCAGACCGGTAACGTTTCCGACATCGCCAAGGCCAGTGGCAAGGTGGATTCCGCCGCGCCGACCGTGAAGGCCACTGTCGACAGGGAGGAGCGCACGCTGACCTTGACCGCTGATGACGGCACCGGTTCCGGTGTCGCATCAATTGGATACCGCATTGGCGCAGACGGTCAATGGGCCACGTACAGCAAGCCGATTGCTGCACCGAGTGCGTCGCGCGCCACCGTGTACTACCGCGCCACCGATAAGGCCGGCAACGTGTCCGCTTCGGCGAAAACCGACATTCCATCCGACACTTCCATGCCGCTGACCGGCTACATTGAGGGCGATGCCACCGCCACCGATGTGGACGGCAAGGCATCCGGCTGGGTCAAGGGTGCCGCCGCGTTGAACGACGGCAAGATTATTCCCGATATCACCATTGCCAACGAGGATGTCTGGGGCACTTGGCCCAACACCGGTGAGATGCGCCTCGACTACGAGTGGGACCGTGAAGTGACTATCGACTCTAGCCGCGTGCAATTCACCTCGGATGATGGCGGATTGGGTATTCCGGCATCGTGGGAATTGCAGTACTGGGACGCCTTGGCGAACAACGGTGCCGGCAACTTCGTGGATATTCCCGACGCCACCTACACTGTGACCGCCAATTCACCGTCTGCTGGCTGGGCCACCGGCGATGCCAAGGGGTGGTCTGATGGCACGTGGAACACTCCGGTCAAGACTACCAAGTTGCGTATGGTTATCACGTCCGGCTCGGCTTCTCCGGCTGTTGCCGAATGGCAGGTTCATGCCATTGACGACAGTGCGCCTGAGCCGCCTGAGCCCACACCGATCGACAAGACCGAGCTCAAGCAGGCACTCGCTGACTCGCCTAAGGCTGACGATGCCTCCAAGTACACCGAGACTTCATGGGCGGAGTACGCGGCGGTATTGGATTCGGCGCAGCAGGTGTACAAGGCTGAGGATGCCACCGAAGCTGCGGTGGCGGATGCCGCAACCCAGCTGAAGCAGGCAGCGAAGAAGCTGGTGCTTGTAGCTACGGTGCAAGATCGTGCCGCGCTGGGCGCTCAGCTCGATGCCGCCGCTGCCGTGGATCGGACGAAGTGGACCGATGAATCACCGGCCGTGCTGGATTCCGCAGTCGCTACGGCGAATGCGCTGATTGGTGACGATCGGGCCACGCAGTCTGATGTGAAGGCCGCGACTGAGGCAATCAGCGATGCCATTGCGGGTCTGGTTGAGAAGAGCACCACGAAGCCTGGCCAGGGTGGCGATAAGCCCGGTTCCGGCACGGACAAGCCCAACCAAGGCAACGATTCCAACCAGAACAAGGGTGATGCCGACTCCGGCAAGCACAAGAAGATACCTGACACCGGTGCAGCCGTGCTTGGTGTTGGCATCCTCGCCGTGGTACTTGCTGTTGCGGGTGTAATCATCCTCAAGCGCCGCAAGTCCGGTACCTGCTAGTCCCACTCGCTCGGCCTAGCATCACCAAGCCCCCGCGCATGAACAGCGGGGGCTTCACTTTTGTTCAATAACAAGCATTATGTGCGCGTATGAGACTACGATGGTGGGGAATCTACGAACAGGGGCAGCAATGACGGCATACATGGACCATAAGGATCTCGCCAACGAAGTTATCGATCAGGCGCGCGCACAAGAGATTACTGATGGTGTGCATCGCGTGCTTGACCAGATTGCCGCATCGGAGTCCGCAGCCGGGCGTGCTGCCGGTTCGGTGCAATTGCTGGCTGCCACCAAGACGCGCGATGTCGGCGAGATTCTGGCGGCTATCGATGCTGGTATTCGCGTGATTGGTGAGAATCGTCCACAGGAGATTACTGTCAAGGCTGACGGTCTGGCAAAACGACTGGGGGAGCGTGGTTATTCGCTAGGCGTGATTGATGCCGCTGAGGCTGACACGGCCAATGCCGCAGCTGCAACGCATATTCCCTTCCATCTCATCGGCCAATTGCAAGCCAATAAAATCGGCAAGGTGTTGCCGGCGGTGGACACCATCGAATCGGTGGATTCCATCGAACTGGCGGAAAAGATCGCCTGCCGTGCCACCATGCGCGGCATCACGGTCGGCGTGTTGCTGGAGGTGAACGAATCCGGCGAGGAATCGAAGTCCGGCTGCGCACCCAGCCACGCCATCGACTTGGCCCAACGCATCGGTGCGATGGGCGGACTGCGCTTGCAGGGATTGATGACTATTGGTGCCCATGTGGATGATGAGCGCACGATTCGTGCGGGCTTCGCGCACCTGCGCTGCACGCGCGACCAGATTCTTGCCTCCGGTGCCGAAGGCACGGCCGACTGCACCGAACTGTCAATGGGCATGACCCACGACATGGCCTACGCCATCGAAGAAGGCTCCACCATCGTGCGCGTCGGCACCGCCATCTTCGGCGAGCGCGCCTTCATCTGATTGGAGCTATACGGAAAAACGCCGCTTGATCAATAGCCAAGCGGCGTTTTTCCGTGAGGATTTTCGGCGTATCAATCACGCATAGATATTGCGCGGATGCATGTCTTCAGGCAGGCCGTCGAGCAGAATCGCCACAGAACCTTCCTCGAACACGGAGCGAATACCCGCGGCCAGCAGCGGTGCGCAAGACAGTACGGTCATATTCGGCAGGCGCTTCTCTTCAGGAATCGGCACGGTGCCCATAAACACGATTTCATGCGCGCCACAGTTGGCCAGTCGCTCCACGGCCGGACCGGAAAGCAAGCCATGAGTGGCGACCAAGGTCACCGACTTGGCGCCGGATTCGTTCAGGGTGCGCACGGCTTCGCAGATAGTACCGGCGGTATCGACCATGTCGTCGATGACCACGCAGTCGCGGCCGTCGACATCGCCGATAATGCCATGTGCCTCGGCATGGTTCGGACGAGTAATATCACGCTGTTTGTGGATGAACGCCAGCGGCAGATTGCCTAGCTTGGCGGCCCACTGTTCGGACACCCTGATACGGCCGGCATCCGGGGACACGATGGTGGTGTTGCCCAGATCAAGGGCGGAACGCACGTAATCGAGCAGCACCGGCATGGCGGTTAGATGATCGACCGGACCATCGAAGAAACCCTGCTCCTGAGCGGCGTGCAGATCGACCGTCATAATGCGGTCGGCACCGGCGGCGTGGAACAAATCGAAAATCAGACGGGCGGTGATGGGCTCACGACCGCGGTGCTTCTTATCCTGGCGCGAGTAGCCGAGGAAGGGCGCCACCACGGTAATCGACTTGGCGGAGGCGCGCTTCAAAGCGTCGATCATGATGAGCTGTTCCATAATCCACTTGTTGATATCGCCCGAATGACACTGCAGCACGAACACGTCCGCACCACGCACCGGTTCGGTGAAACGCACGTACATCTCGCCATTGGCAAAGTCATAGGACGTGGTTTCGAGGATTTCGGTTCCCAAGCATTCGGCCACCTTCTCAGCTAGCTCGGGGTAGGCGCGGCCCGTGACCAATACGAGTCGTTTATCCGGAGTGCCTTCAAGAATCGCCGACATGCGTTCGCATCCTTCGTTTGAGTCGCTGTGTGATTTACGCCTTAACCAGTGTACAAGCACCCCGCCGCAGCGAACGCCACGGCGGGGTGCCTATTTCGTAAGAGTGTTGAGATTGCCGAAATTACTCGGGGAACTCGACACTGACCTTATTGTCTTTGATGGTGAAGTTGCCGTACACCGAGAAAGTGCTGGAATCGTCTTCCGGCTCCCAACCATCGCTGTAACGGTACTCGTAATTCGCCGTCACGTCACCTTCGTCGGTGTTGAACGAGCTATCCGACAGGCTCACGCTGGTGACCTTCGGATAACCGTCAATCGTCCACTTGAAGTTGCGGTATCGGCTGGAATTGGAGGTGTAGTAGCTGAACGGGCAGCCCTGCGGTTCCGCATCAGTGGAAGCAGCACATTCATCCAGCTTGCTCTTCACCGCCGTGTCGATTTCCGACGTCAACTTGTCCGTAGGCTGAGCGTCAAGAGTGCCGCTATCGGAGCTGTTGGTGCTCAGAGACACGGTCTTGGCGGTGTAATAGTCGGACTTCACCACGCCAACTTTGTAGACACCGGGGTACACCTTGAGCTGGTAGTTGCCGGTTTCGTCCGCGTCGTTGTTCACAGCGTTCTTGGGCGTTACGGTCACGCCATTGACGGTGATGCTGCCCAGCGAGCTCGGCGCATATACCGAAATGGTCTTGACCAGCGGTTCGGCGACGGTCCAGTTCTTGAAGATCAGGAACTTGCTGCCGTTGGCCACCATCTTGATGGAATCGCCGGTGACCTCCTTGCCTTCAAGCGTGTATGTCAGCTGGGCGCTCACGGTGCCATCGACATTGTTGGAGGTCTGCGAGATGCGCGCGTTGGTGATGCGCGTGTTCTCGCCCGAGGATGCCTTGCTGGTCAGCAGTGCGCGCTGGTTTGTATCCACGTGAGAATCGGCGATGGTGTTGGCCTTGTCGTAGTCGCCGGAGGAGATGGCGGCCACATAGCTGTTCGCCACGCTCTTCGCGCTGAACACGGCGGAAGACAGCACGCCATACACGATACCGAACAGCACGAGGAAGCCGGCCGCGGCACCAACGATGATGAAGATTTTCTTCTGCTGCTCATTCATGGTGGTGGAGGTCGCGCCAGGTGCGGCTACCGGTACCGCTCCGGGAGTGATGGGAGCCGCGGTTGCGAATGCGGTACCTGGGGCACCGGGGGTTGCAGGAGCGGCCGGGGCACCCGGGGCAGCGGGCGCGGGTACACCGACACCGGCAACAGGAGGCTGGCCGGCGGACGTCGGCGTGACGTTGACGTGAGGCTGCGCAGCGTTTGCGCCCGTACCCATACCGGCGCGCGGCGTGCCCCACGTGGGCCACTTGCCGACCATTGCGCCGCTGGCATAGATGTAGTCGGCCACAGGCTGAGGCGTGGCACGCACAGTGCCGCCTACAAGCAGGGTCCACAGTCCCGGCATGGAAACCACCATGGTCGGGCCGAACGTCAGCGCAACGACCTCAACCAGGAATGCCCACAGGCCCATGACCAGGAAGTACCACATGGCAGGTCCGATGGTCTGAACTTGCGTGACGGAGGTGCGGTCGCCCATAGTGCCCATCAGCAGCGTGGCAATCGCCCAGAACACCATGATGGCGATCGGGGCTTTCCAGCAGTGCTGCCAGCCCATGTAGGCACGGTCGTACAGGTTGCGTGCGGAGACGCGCAATGTCGTGTAGAAGGTGAGGACCAGGAACACGGCGAACAGGATCCAAATAGGCCATACGGTAAAGCTGAGGTTGATGCTGAACAGGCTGAGATCCTGCGGCAGCTGACCGGACTCGGTCAGTGTAATGGCACCGAAGGTTCCCCAGGTGAAGAAGAACTCGCCGATCATCAGCAGTGTGACCGGGAACGTCAGTATCAGGATTCCCTGACCTGAGGAGAATGACACGGCAGACAGGGTCACCAAGCCGACGATGAAGAGCAAAGCCAGCTGGAAGCTCAAGACGCTGACCACCGTGCGCGTGTATCCGCGAACGCGGTGTGCCCACTGCCAAGTAGCTCCGAACACGTTCTTGGAATCGGGAGCATATTGGGCCAGTGCATAGCCGGCCAGAGCACCGAGTGCGGAGAGCAGGTAGGCCATAAAGAACGTACGCACTGTGGCACCGGTTACCTTGGCCACGATGGTGGTGCCACTGGCGAGTGGTGCCGCAGCGATGACCGCAAGCAGCGTGATGACCACGGCCGGCAGCAATCCGGTGATAAAGCCGGAGATCAGGCCGGTGAACTTGAATCGAATGCTCTTGGAACGGGCCAGCATGAATGCGCCGAATGCGGTGCCGATCAGCAATGCCAGGCCGGTGAGTCCCAGTGGGTACGACATCATGTTGCTGGCGTCCATGCTGGAGGATGAGAGGTCGACGATGTCGAAATGAATACCGCCAGACAGGCCCATGACCAACGACAAGAACAGGTAGTGGAAGAAGTTCATGCCGTTGCCGGTGATGAACATGCTGCCAATGGCTTGGTTCAGTGTTGAATCGGCCCCGAGGCTGGGCGCTGCGGTGCTCATGGAATTCATTGCGATTGCAGGGAAAATCGAAAGCACCAAAGCGGCTGCCGTACCGATGACGGCCGCAATGCCGATGGTCTGCATGTTGGGGGCGCCGAACAGTTCCTTGACCAGCGGGCTGGAAGAGATGGGTTGTACCGGAGCGGCGGGAGCCGGCGATGGGCCGAGCTGCCCTGGGTTCGGCATGGCCGTGGTCGGTGCGGTGAATGCCGGTCCGCCTGCGGGCTGGGCCTGCGGCTGTGCAGCGGGCTGAGGCGTCGGCTGCCCTGCTGCTGCGCCGGGCAACGGAATCGATGGTGCGGGAGCCGCGGGCTGTGCGGCCGTGGGAACGGCACCGGTGGGTCGACCGGGCGTGGGTGCGGCGGGCGTCGCTGCTGCTGGAGCTGACGCCGCGGCAAGATGGTTGCCGCAGGAAGCGCAGAATTGCGCTCCTTCGCGCACAGCTGCTCCACAATTAGGACAGAACATATCGTCCCCCTTCTTTTGATACTTCTTCGAGCACTATCGTACCCGCAAAATCAGCGCCATGACCATAGGGGCGAGGCTCGAAATGGACAATGCTGGGTGATGATGCGCGGGGGCTTGGTCGTGCGGGTTGACTGCGCGGGCTTGGCCAAAACGGTGGGCATCGCGAAACCGGCAAGAATATGGCCATACCCTGTCCCGCCTTATATATAGACTGTCCAAGTTGCCCGAAGATGCGGTGCCGGTTTGGTGCTGCGTCATGGGCTAACACGCATACACACTCCTGCCACGGAACGTCCGTGGCCGAATAGTCCGAAGGAGGTGGGTGATGTCTGCGCACAAGTACGAACTGATGTTCATCGCCGATCCTGAGCTGGATGAGCGCGGTCTGAAGAAGCTGACCGAGCAGTATCTGGAACTCGTCACCAAGGAAGGCGGCTCTTTCGACGAGCCCGATTACTGGGGCCGTCGCAAGCTCGCCTATGAGATTGCCGGTAAGACCGAAGGCAACTACGTCGTGGTGAAGTACACCGCCGAGCCCGCTACCAGCGATGAGCTCGACCGTGTTCTGAACCTCAACGAATCCGTGATCCGTACGAAGATTCTTCGTAAGGGCTGAATCAAGCGTTTAGTCAGCTGAACAACTGGTATTCAAGGTAAGTAAGAAGGACCGTTATGGCAGGCGAAACCGTCATCACCATCGTGGGCAACCTCACTGCGGACCCCGAGCTGCGCACTATTGGCAGCGGCGCGACCGTGGCGAGCTTCACGATTGCTTCCACCCCGCGAACCTGGAATCGTCAGACCAACCAGTTCGAGGATGGTCAGGCGCTGTTCATGAGGTGCTCCGCTTGGCGTGATCTGGCCGACCACTGCGCCCAGTCCCTGAAGAAGGGCATGCGCGTGATTGCCACCGGTCGCCTCCAGCAGCGTTCCTATCAGGCACAGGATGGTTCCCAGCGAACCGTCGTGGAGATGCAGCTCGATGAAATCGGGCCCTCCCTGCGCTACGCCACCGCACAGGTGACTCGCCAGTCGTCCGGTCAGGGCGGCTTCCAAGGTCGTTCCGGTGGTTTCCAGGGCGGTCAGCAGCCCAATCAGGGCTATGGCAACCAGGGCGGTTACAACGGTGGCTATCAGGGTGGTGGCGCTGGATACTCCCAGCAGTCTGCCGCTCCCGCCAACCCGTCCGCTCCTGCGGTCGACCCGTGGAGTAATGCCGGTGCATCTGATGCCGGTAGCTTCTCCACGTTCGGCGCTTCCTCCGATTTCGGCGGCGGCGATTCCGACCCGGAGTTCTGATCAGTACTTACCTCCCCGCTGCCAGCAGCAATCAATATCAAGATTTATAAGGAGAACATCATGTCACGTAAGAGGCCGCAACCGCCGGTCAAGCCGTTCAAGAAGAAGCCGAACCCGCTGAAGGCCGCCAAGGTCACCGAGATCGATTACAAGGACGTTGCGCTGCTGCGTAAGTTCATTTCCGATCGCGGCAAGATCCGTTCCCGTCGTATCACCGGCGTGACCGTGCAGGAGCAGCGTGAGCTGTCCAAGGCGATCAAGAACGCCCGCGAGATGGCCCTGCTGCCGTACGCCACCTCGGGTCGCTGAGTTAGGGAGGCTTTGAACAATGGCTGAAAACAAGGTTATTCTCACCAAGACCGTGGCCAACCTGGGCCACTCCGGTGACGTTGTCGACGTGAAGTCCGGCTACGCCCGCAACTACCTGTTCCCGCAGGGCCTCGCTTTCGCGTGGACCAAGGGTGCTGAGGCTCAGATCACCGCTATGAAGCGCGCTCGTCTGGCCAAGGCCGTCGCTACCCGCGAGGACGCCGTCGCCGCTAAGGCCGCCATCGAGGGCACTACCGTCGAGATCGCCGCCAAGGTGTCCGAGTCCGGCAAGCTGTTCGGTGGTATCTCCAACGAGGCCATCGCCATCGCTCTGTCCGACAAGGCCGCGGTGAACCCGAAGGCCATCGAGGTCGAGACCATCAAGACCACCGGCGATTTCCCCGCCAAGGTGGCCCTCCATCCGGAGATCACCGCTTCCTTCTTCGTGAAGGTCGTGGCCGAGTGAGTCATTCCGGCCTAGTGCTGGAATCACACAGACCAAGAGTCTGAGCTTAAGCATCAACCCCTGTGCGGTTCGCGCCGCATGGGGGATTTTTGTATTAGCAAAAACGCCGGAAATAGGCGCGACACGCCGAGAGTTGCATTCGCTTCAAATCTGAGTATATTTATCACCTGTTGCAAGGAACACTTCAACATCTAACCAGCCCCTGTAGCTCAGTTGGTTAGAGCAGCTGACTCTTAATCAGCGTGTCCAGGGTTCGAATCCCTGCGGGGGCACAGACAACCGGAATCGAAAGATTCCGGTTTTTGTTTTTTCCAGCATCGGTCCGTAGCTGGTGCGGAAAGGCCGTCTTCGCGCGTGACGGCCGGACGTGTAAGGAGCGGCGTCATGTCTCAGGAATTCACGTTCACCGTATCCGACCCCGAAGGCATGCACGCCCGCCCAGCTGGCCGGTTGGTTGCCAAAGCGCGGGAATATGAATCGAGCATCACCGTTGCCTACGGTGGAAAATCCGTGGATGCCAAGCGTATCTTCGGTGTTATGGGACTTGATGTTCAACAAGGTGACGAGGTTACGGTTCGGGTGCAGGGCAACGATGAAGCTGTCGCTGCCGCAGAGTTCGAGCGATTCCTCAAGGAGCACCTGTAATGAGAACGATACAGGGCGTCGGCGTATCCGCTGGCATTGCTATCGGCACGGTCCGCGTGCTCGCCGCCGTAGATCATGCTGTAGAACGCCGCGTAATCGACGATCCGCAGGCTGAGATGGATCGATTCCGCGCGGCCCGTGACATGGTCGTCGCTCAGCTCAAGCAACTGCGTGACAACGTCACCGCCGAGTTCGGCGAAAACAAGGCCGAACTGTTCAACGCCCATTGGCTTATGCTCCAGGACCCTGACTATGCGGAATGTGTCGAAGGTTTGATTGCGCAAGACAAGGCGAACGCCGAATTCGCGGTGAAGGGCGCCGCCGAACAGTTCGCCGCCATGTTCGCTGCGATGGATAGCTCGACCATGCAGGCTCGAGCCGCTGATGTCAAGGATGTTTCTCGCCGCGTGATGAACGTGCTGCAAGGCAAACGCGATAGCACGGCGCAGGATGGCAGTGTACAAGGCGATGCTGTGCAGAACGGTACTGTGCAGAACGGGATTGCACAGAACGGGATTGCACAGAACGGCGAAAGCCACATCATCTTCGCCCAAGATCTTGCTCCCAGCGAGACCGCGCAGTTCGACCGTGCTAAGGTTTTGGGCCTCGTGACCGCCAAGGGCTCAGCGAACTCGCACACCGCGATTCTGGCGCGCACGATGGGCCTGCCCGCCATCACCGGTATCGGCGACGCCTTCGACCCGACTGATGACGGTCACGTTGCCGTAATCGACGGCGCCAGCGGTGCGGTGTTCGTTGACCCGGACGAGGCCACGCTGACCGAGTGCCAGCGCAGGAAGGCCGAAGCTGAGGAACACCTGAGCCTACTGCGGAAGCTCAAAGGCAAGCCCACCGAAACCAAGTCCGGTCAGCGGGTCCACCTGTACGCCAACATCAGCCGTCCCTCTGACGTAGCCGCCATGCTGGCCAACGATGCTGAGGGCATCGGCTTGTTCCGCAGTGAGTTCCTGTATCTGGAACGCGAGGACTGGCCGACTGAGGAATTTCAGTTCGATGCATACAGACAAGTCGCACAGGAGATGGGCGGCCGTCCGGTCATCATCCGCACACTCGACATCGGCGCGGACAAACAGGTCGACTACTTCAGTCTGGACCACGAGGATAACCCCGCGCTTGGTTACCGGGCAATCCGCATCTGCCTGACCCGCCCGGAGATTTTCAAAGTCCAGTTACGCGCATTATTGCGCGCCTCAGCATACGGCAACATCGCCATTATGCTGCCCATGATCACCTCGGTGCAGGAGGTGCGCGACGCCAAGCGGATTCTTGAAGAAGCCAAAAGCGAGCTGCGCGGCGAGCACACCGACTTCAACGAGAGTATCCAGATCGGCGTCATGATCGAGACGCCTGCGTCGGTCATTATGGCCGACGAGCTGGCCGCCGAAGTCGATTTCTTCTCCATCGGCACCAACGACCTGACCCAGTACACGCTGGCCTGTGACCGTCAGAACCCGAGTCTCGAACGCTTTGCCGACCCGCATTCACCAGCTGTGCTGCGCATGATCCAGATGACTATCGAGGCTGCCCATCGTCATGGCATCTGGTGCGGCATCTGCGGCGAGCTTGGCGCAGACCTGAGCCTGACCGATACGTTCCTGCGCCTAGGAATCGACGAACTGTCCGTCTCGCCCACCAGCGTCCTACCCCTGCGCAACGTCATTCGCAACCACTGAGATTCAAGGTCGCTTCGGCTGATTCCGGTGGCTTTTTGGGCATTGCATTCGGCTGGACATTCGACATCGCGTCCTGCCGGCATTTCGTCGTGGGGCAAAGTGTACAATCGCCACGTTTGCTTTCGCGCCCAGCGTAAATCGCGTCGCCGGCTCCGCGAACGGATTTCCAATCACACAGAATGCCGTGAACAGTCAGCCATGCCTGTTGCGCGGCGAAGAGAAAAGAAGAAGCAGTGGAATACTCTCTCTTTACCAAGCTGGCCGCCGAGTTCTTCGGCACCGCCATTCTGATGATCTTCGGCAACGGCTCCGTGGCCAACGTCGAGCTCAAGAACACCAAGGGTCACCACGCCGGCTGGCTGAACATCGCCATGGGCTACGGCTTCGGCGTCATGTTCCCGGTGCTTATGTTCGGTAGCGTCTCCGGCGCGCACATCAACCCGGCCATGACCATCGCCTAGGCCGTCAACGGCCTGTTCCCGTGGAGCGATGTGCTGCCGTACATCGTCGCCCAGCTGCTCGGCGCCCTGCTCGGCCAGTTCATCGTCTACCTGACCTACTACCCGCACTACAAGGAGACCGAGGACGCCGACGCCATCCTCGGCACCTTCTGCACCACCGACGCGGACAACCAGAAGGTCAACTACTTCCTCAACGAGATGTTCGGCACCCTGGTGCTCGTCTTCGGCGCCCTGTGCTGCCTGTCCCTGGCTTGGGGCAAGCAGGATTACGCCGCCGCCTCCATCGTCGTCGGCTTCATTGTGTGGGGCCTCGTGACCTCCATGGGTGGCCCGACCGGCCCTGGCCTGAACCCGGCCCGCGACCTCATGCCGCGTCTGCTGCACGCCATCCTGCCGATTCCGCACAAGGGCTCCTCCCGCTGGGGCGAGGCCTGGATCCCGGTCGTGGCCCCGATCGTCGGCGCCATTATCGGCGCTTGGCTGTTCGTGTTCTTCTTCGCCAGCTGATTCGTTGATTGATTCATATATGCAAATGGCCTCCGCTCGTTTTGGGCGGAGGCCATTGTCGTTGAATCAGGTAAACGCAGAGACTACTGCTCCAGGAACACCTGCGGGGCCTTCATGAAGTTCGTGGCGCAGTGTTCGCCGCAGAAGTAGTAGGACTTGCCCTCATACTCGCGCGTGATCGCATCGGCGTTCACCGCCACGGTCATGCCGCACACCGGGTCGATGGCGGTTTCGCCGTCGGCCGGGGTGGCGTGGTGCATGTGCATTCCCATATCCATAGTGTTCTCCTTGTTGGTTGGATTATTGGATTGGTCAGATACGTGATTGGTTTGATTCAGCGTGGTGCGGTCGTCGATGATGACGGTCGGCTCGTGAGGCGCGTTGGATGTGGCGGAGCCGGTGATGTTGGCGGCGTTGGCTGATTCGGCCGATCCGGCTGATTCGACATCCGCCGTGCTGCGGCCCGAGCCAGCGGTGCTATCGGCAGCACCCACGTTGATGTTCGTGCCATGCAGCCGGTTCGCGTTCAGCACCAGGCACACTGAGCTCAACGCCATCGCCAGACCCGCGATCATCGGGCTCAACAGCCAGCCGGTGAACGGGTAGAGCACGCCGGCGGCCACCGGAATGCCGATGACGTTGTAGCCGAACGCCCAGCCCAGATTCTCGCGGATGTTGCGCATCGTGGCATTGGACAGGTTGATGGTCTTGATGACGCCGCGCAAGTCGCCGCTCATCAAGGTCACGTCCGCCGACTGCATCGCCACGTCCGT
This sequence comes from Bifidobacterium sp. 2450, assembly GCF_041900695.1. NCBI lineage: Bacteria > Bacillati > Actinomycetota > Actinomycetes > Bifidobacteriales > Bifidobacteriaceae > Bifidobacterium > Bifidobacterium sp. 2450. Next base: position 189,887 of record NZ_JBHEEA010000005.1, on the reverse strand, counting down.
GCCGGTGCCGATGGCGATGCCGAGATCCGCCTGGGCCAGCGCGGGGGCGTCGTTGATGCCGTCGCCCACCATCGCAATCAGAGTGCGGGATTGCGCGGCCGTGCGGGAGGTGCCGTACGCGGACTTGGCGGCGGCCTCGTCGCGTTCGCGCTGCAGTTTGGCGATCCAGCAGGCCTTGCCGTCCGGCTTGACCTCGCAGATCACCGTATCGATGCCGACTTCGCGGGCGATGCGCCCGGCGACCTCGGCCTTGTCGCCCGACAGCATCACCGTGCGGATGCCGCGTGCGCGCAACGCCGCGATGGCCTCACGCGAGCCTTCCTTGACTGTGTCCTGCTCGTAGCTCGGCTTGTCCCAGTCGGCGGCCGCGTCCACCACGCCGCGCGTGATGGTGCCGGTCTTGTCGAACACCACGGTGCCGATGCGACGCGCCTGTTCCAGCGCCTTGGCACTGGTGACCAGCACGCCGTTGGTGGCGCCCAAGCCCAGCGAGACCGTCACCGACAGCGGCGTGGCCAGTCCCAGCGCGCACGGGCAGGCGATGATCAGCACGCTGACCGCGGTGACCAGCGCGTGCGCCAGTTGCGGCGCCGGGCCCAGTGACACCCAGATGGCGAACGTCCAGATGGCGATGATCATCACCGCCGGCACGAAATACCGGGCGATCTTATCGGCCAGTTGCTGCACCGGCGCCTTGGTCGCCTGGGCGCGGGCCACCATCGCCGCGATCTGCGAGAGTACCGTGTCCGCGCCGACCTGGGTGGCGCGCATCACGCAGTCGCCCTTGAGCAGCACGGTGGCCCCGGTCACCGGGTCGCCTGCGGTTTTGGAAACCGGCTTGGATTCGCCGGTGATCATCGATTCGTCGATACGCGCCTCGCCGGCCACGATCACGCCGTCCGTGGGCACGCGCTCGCCGTTCTTGACGATCAGCAGGTCGCCGGTGACGATGGCGTCGATGTCGGTGTCGGTGAAGTTCGCCGGATTGCGCCATTCGATATGGTCTGCATTGTCCGCGGAAGTCCCGTTGAGTTTATGCGCGGTGCGCGGGCGCAGTTTGATAAGCGACTGCACCGCCTTGCCGGTGCCTTCGCGGGCCTTGGTCTCCAGCAGGCGGCCGACCAGCACCAAGGTGATGACCACGCCAACCGATTCGAAATACGGTTCGCGCGAGCCTTCCGGGAACACCCACGGGGCGATGCAGGTCACCAGCGAATACAGGTAGGCAGCCGAAGTGCCCAGTGAGACCAGCGAGTTCATGTCGGGGGAGCGATGCGCCAACGCGGGGAAGCCGACCGTATGAATCGGACGCCCGCAGTAGAACATCACCGGCGTGATCAGGATGGCCTGCAACCACGGGTTCACCATCCAATGCGGCACCAGCGCGGGATTGGCCATATGCAGCATGGCGACGGCGAATACCGGCAACGTCAGTACCGCGCCCACAATCACCAGCTTCGTCAGCGCCCTGATCTCATTGGCGCGTTCAGCCGCCTCCCGGCGCTCCCCCTCCGCCGCATCCACGGCGGCAGGTGCCGTATACGAAGCATCAGGATGAGGAAGGGGCGTGTTCTCATCCGAGCCGTCCTCTCCCTCAACCCTCAACAACCCATGCACCATATTCATGCCGCACGCAAACGGATACCCGCCCGCCGGCAACGCCGGCAGTTTCACGTCGGAGGTGGCGTTGCCCGGCAGCATGGCGTCAAGTCCCAGATCAGCAAACACCACATGCGAGGTGCATTCGCCGGTCTCCTGCCGGTCGAAGGTCAGTGTGATCGGCGTACCCGCACGCATGCTCACCACGGCGGGGGAGTACCCGCCCTTGACGGTGATCGTCGCGGATTGGCGTTCGCCGGAAACGTCCATGGCCCCGGCCGTTGCCTTCTGCGTTCCGAAGAAGAACCGCAGGACCAGCCATGTCAATGCGGCCGCCACTATCAGCGCCGCGACGGTCGAGAAGATGCTGAACTCCATAACTGTTCCTTCCCACTCCTAATGTACTGGACAACAGTGTATACTCTATACCCCTAGAGGGTATATAATGGGGTGTGTTCAGCTGACGGATAAGTATCAGGGGGTTTGCGATGCATGGTTATGACGAAGACAAGGCCAAGGTCATCGCACGATTACGCCGTATCGAAGGGCAGGTGCGCGCCATCACACAGATGGTGGAGGATGACAAATACTGCATCGATATTCTGACACAGATCTCGGCGTCGAACTCGGCGCTGAAATCCGTGGCGTTATTGCTGCTGGACGATCATCTCAACCATTGCGTGCGGCAGGCGTCGGTCCAGGGCGGCGAGGTGGCCGATGAAAAACTTGCGGAGGCTTCCGCGGCCATTGCGCGTCTCGTCAAATCGTGACGAGTTTTACCGTCATTCACCATCGATGACATACTGGGTACCATGTTTGAGCAAATAGGAACCGTGATTATCGTCATCGTCGTGCTAGTGGTTGGTGCGGGGCTTGGCCTCGTCGCCGGCTTCGTGCTGGGGCGTCATAAGGGTCAGGAGATGGCTCGAGGCATCAAAAGCGAGGAGCTGGAGGAGGCCAAGACCTCGCTGGAGAATGCGCGATTCGAGAATGCTGAGCTTAGCGCTCGCAATGCTGCCGCACAGGCTCAGATTGAAGGCGTGAACCAGCAATTGGCTTTCGCCAAGTCACAACTTGCCCAGGCGCAGCAGGCTGAGCAGATTCGCATTCAGCAGGAACGTGAGCGTGCAGCTGCGGAGGCAGAACGGAAGCGTCAGGCGGATGCTCAGGCCGCCGAGGCCAAGCGTGCTGAACAGGAAGCACGTTTGAAAGAACAGAGCAAGGTGCTCGAGGCGCTTGCGCCAGTGGCCAAGAATCTTGATACCTTGCAGAACAAGGTCACGCAGATCGAAGAGGGCCGCAAGAGGGAAATGGGCGCATTGGGAGCCCAACTCAAGGGGCTCAACGATCAGCAGGCCCGTTTGGACAAGGAAACCAGTTCCCTGTCCGCCGCATTGCGCAACAACAAGGTGCGTGGCGCGTGGGGCGAGGCCCAGCTCAAGAACATTGTCGAGTCCGCCGGATTGCTGGAACATGTCGATTTCGATACCCAGGTGGTGGTCACGGATGCCGATGGACGTACGTTGCGCCCAGATATGATCGTGCATCTGCCGGGAGGCAAGACCATTCCGATTGATGCCAAAGTGCCTTATGCCGATTACCAGCGTGCCTGCGAAATCCCGGACACTGCCAGCCCCGAGGATATTGCCCGCCGCGATGATTTGCTGCGGTCCCATGCCAAGGCGTTGCGCGAGCATGTACGTGCTCTCGGCGAAAAGGCCTATTGGAATGCCTTTGATGTAGCACCTGATTTTGTGGTGGCCTTCATCCCCAATGAGGCACTACTGCAGGCCGCGCTCGAAGCCGATCCCACACTGATGGATGATGCGTTCTCTCGCAAAGTGGCGCTCACCTCGCCGGTCACGCTGTGGGCCGTGCTGAAATCCGTGGCCTATGCCTGGCAGCAGCAGTCGCTCACCGATGACGCCAAGCAGCTGTTCGATTTGTCCCGAGAACTGTACGAACGGTTCTCCACGTTGGGTGATTATGCCATCAAATTGGGCACCCAGATTACTAAGACGGTCAGCGCCTACAACAAGTTCGCGTCCAGCTTGGAACGCCGTGTGTTACCCACCGCTCGCAAGCTGCAAAAAATCGAACCGACCGAGATCATCGAGGAAGTACCGATCATCGAATCAGATAAAGGCAATGTGAGCGAACTGTCCGCCCCTGAAGTGGTGCCGGCCGATGAAGGTGATACTCATCTGACTGCCTCAGGCGATAGTCTGGAGTCATGACTGAATCTGGATTCCGCCCCACTGGTACCCCGGGCCTTGCCGTCGCGAAGAGCCATAATGACTTTGCCATGCTGGAGCCGCGTGAACAGCTAGCCACCTTGCTGAAGGAGCATGTGGTGGGCCGTCCGTTCTCCGAACTTGCCGCGGTGACTTTCGACCACCGTGCCGCCACTGTCATGGGCCATGTACTGATTGACGCTTTGGAAGATGCGGGCTATTCGGTTGATGACTTCGATGCTGTTGGTGCCTTGACCGCAGCATCTGTGCCCATGGTGTCTGCCATGATCCAGGCCGCCGCCTCTCGTGGCGAGGACCTAGATGGATTCGTGATGGACTTCGTCTACCCGTCCATCAAGGGCCCCTCCATCGAAGGCCGCCGTGTGGTGCTGTTGGATGCTTGGCTGTCCGAAAAGTCGTACGTGCAGACCAGCTCGCTGGTCACCCTGCGCAACGGCAATGAGCTGAGCCTCGACTTTGGCATAGTGGAGCAGCTGGGTGCCAAGGTCGTGGCCATCGCCTCGCTGGTCGGTGGCGGTGCCAAAGACATCAATGTGGTCAACCCCTCCACCGGCGACGAGCAAACGCTCCCCTTCATCCAGGTCTTCGACGAATCCGAACTGCGGTAAATCCACCTTTGACTTCCCTCGCATAAAGTCAGCCGGGCTGAGCAGCGAAGCTGACTAAGAGGAACCGGTGAATAGCGTTATCGAGGAGAAAGATTGCACGCACCCAACCAGATTTCTTTGGCTGCCAAGGCTTCAGGTGAACCGGAATTCCGTGAAATCGGCCTTGGGCCGTGGTCTGAGACCCATCCCGGTGAGCCTCGTCCCGATGATCCGACTTCTTCGAATTATGACGGTCGTTTCGACTCGGTGCTGTTGAACGACGGAGACCGCCGCAACGTATTGGACCGTTACCGCTACTGGACCGTTGCTGCCATTAAGGCCGATCTTGACGCTCGAGGGCGTCACGACTTCGAAGTTGCGGTGGAAAACTGGACCCACGATTTTAACATCGGTTCCATGGTCCGCACCGCTAATGCCTTCCAGGCCAAGCGCGTACACATTGTCGGTCCACATAAGTGGAATCGCAAGGGCGCGTTGATGACCGAACTGTACCAGCACGTCGAACACCACCCCTCCATCGCCGAACTGGTGGAAAGCTGGCATCATCGCATCGCCGGTGAAATCGCCTATGAACGAGCCAAGGCCGGTGCCGCCGCCATCCATGCGCATGATGTGGCTGTGGATGGAGACAACAAGCACCTTCATGAGCTGCTGGCCGAAATCGATGCTTGTGATGCGCGCATCAAGGAGCTTCAAGCCGCCCACGTCATCGCCCTCGACATTATTCCCGGCGCAGTGCCGATGGAAACCTATACCTTCCCCAAGCGGTGCCTGCTGCTCTTCGGTGCAGAAGGCCCCGGATTGAGCGACAAGGCTCTCGCATTGGCCGACGATGTGGTCTACATCTCTCAATTCGGTTCTGTGCGTTCCATTAATGCAGGCGCTGCGGCGGCCGTGACCATGCACGCATGGATTGCCCAACACGCCGTATCAGGCGTGTAGCCATGCGCCGACAATCCTGCCGCATGGATCGGCGGTCTCATCGCCACCAGAAAAAGCGGATATCAAATAATGGCCCGAGTGCCTGCCCTGTTGAATATGGTCTCAAAGGGTAGGAAAATGCGGTTTCCCGACAACTGCGTGTCACATACGGCTCATATAGTTATGGCCATGCCAACATTTTCACGCGAAGAAATCGTGCATTTGGGCGATCTGGCCCGAATCGCGCTCACCGATGAGGAAATCACCCGTCTGCAGGGCGAACTGAACGTCATCGCAGACTCCATCAACAAGGTCCAGGAAGTCGCCTCCGACGATGTGCCGCCGACCGCCAACCCGGTTCCGCTGGAAGCCTATCTGCGCCCGGACGTCGCCGAAACCCCGCTCACGCAGGAAGAGGCGCTCGCCGGTGGCCCGAAGACCGAGGCCGGCATGTTCGTGGCACCGCGAATCCTGGGAAGCGAGGAGTAATCGATGAGCAACGAAACCGCAACTCTCGTCAAACTGTCTGCTGCCGAGCAGGCCGCTGCCATCAAGAAGGGCGACGTCACCTCTCGTGAGCTCGTCGAAGCCCACCTCAAGGTGATCGAGGCTGCCGAGCCGTCCATCAAGGCCTTCCTGAAGGTTTCCGGCGATGTGGCTCTCGAGCAGGCCGACGCCTTCGACGCCAAGTCCGCCGAAGACAAGGCCGCCCTGCCTGAGCTGGCTGGTGTGCCGATCGCCATCAAGGACATGATCGTCACCAAGGGCATTGAGACCACCGCCGCCTCCAAGATCCTCGAGGGCTGGGTGCCGCCGTACGACGCCACCGTCATCGAAAAGCTCAAGGCCGCCGGCATGCCGATTCTCGGCAAGACCAACCTCGACGAATTCGCCCAGGGCTCCTCCACCGAGCACTCCGCCTACCAGACCACCCACAACCCGTGGGATACCGAGCGCGTGCCCGGCGGTTCCGGTGGTGGCTCCGCCTCCGCGGTCGCCGCATTCGAGGCCCCGATCGCCCTCGGCACCGACACCGGTGGCTCGATTCGCCAGCCCGGCGCCCTGACCGGCACCGTGGGCGTCAAACCCACCTACGGCGGCGTCTCCCGTTTCGGAGCCATCGCCATGGCCTCCTCGCTCGACCAGATCGGCCCGGTCTCCCGCACCGTGCTCGACTCCGCACTGCTGCAGAAGATCATCGGTGGCCACGACAAGCGTGACTCCACCTCCATCCCCGAAGGCCCGCGCCCGATGGTCGCCGCCGCCCGCGAAGGCGCCAAGCGCGATCTGAAGGGTATGAAGGTCGGCCTCATCAAGGAACTCGGCGGCGACGGCTTCCAGCCCGGCGTCGAGGCCCGCTTCAACGAGGCCATTGACAAGCTCAAGGAGATGGGTGCCGAGGTCGTTGAGGTCTCGGTTCCGCACATCGGCTACTCGCTGGGCGCCTACTACATCATCATGCCGTCCGAGGTCAGCTCCAACCTGGCCCGTTACGATGGCATGCGCTACGGCCTGCGCGTGATGCCGCCGACCGGCGTGCCGCAGACCGCCGCCAACATGATGGCCTACACCCGTGAGGCCGGCTTCGGCGACGAGGTCAAGCGCCGTATCATCCTCGGCACCTACGCCCTGTCCGCCGGCTACTACGACGCCTGGTACGGCTCGGCTCAGAAGGTCCGCACGCTGATTATCGAAGACTTCAAGAAGGCCTTCGAACAGGTCGACGTGCTCGTGGCCCCCACCAGCCCGTCCACCGCCTTCAAGTTCGGCGAGAAGATGGACGACCCGCTGGCCATGTACATGAACGACATCGCCACCATTCCGGCCAACCTCGCTGGCGTGCCTGCCATGTCCATCCCGGCCGGCCTGTCTGACGACGGCCTGCCCGTCGGCTTCCAGTTCATCGCCCCGCAGCAGCGCGACGAAGTCATGTACAAGCCGGCTGCGGCCCTCGAAGCCGCGCTGGAAGACAGCTGGAACGGCCCGATCTGGAACGACCTCAAGACCCCGTGGCTTGACGGTCTGGGCAAGTGAGCATCGGAAGGAAAGAAACAACATCATGGCTGAAAAACTGATGAAGTACGCCGATGCCACCAAGAAGTACGATGTGGTCTTCGGTCTGGAAACCCACGTGGAGCTGTCCACGAACACCAAGCTGTTCTGCCCGGCCCACATCGAGTTCGGCAGCGAGCCGAACACCGAGCTGACCCCGGTGAGCCTTGGCCTGCCGGGCTCCCTGCCGGTGATCAACAAGACCGCCGTCGACTACGCGATCAAGCTGGGCCTGGCCCTGCACTGCGAAATCGCCGAGTGGAGCCAGTTCGCCCGCAAGAACTACTTCTACCCGGACATGCCGCGTGACTACCAGATCTCGCAGTACGACAAGCCCACCAACGGCAATGGCTACCTGGACGTCGAGCTGGAAGACGGCACCGTGTTCCGTGTGCCGATCGAGCGCGCCCACATCGAAGACGACGCCGGCAAGAACACCCACGTGGGTGGCGCCGACGGCCGTATCGAAGGCGCCGACCACTCGCTGGTCGACTACAACCGTGCCGGTGTGCCGCTGATTGAGATCGTCACCAAGCCGATCGAGGGTGCGGGCGACCGCGCTCCCGAAATCGCCGGTGCCTATGTGCGCGCCATCCGCGACATCGTGCGTGCGTTGAACATCTCCCACGCTCGTATGGAGCAGGGCAACATGCGCGCTGACGTGAACGTCTCGTTGCGCCCGAGCCCGGACGCTCCGTACGGCACCCGTTCCGAGACCAAGAATGTGAACTCGTTCCGCGGCATCGAGAAGACCATCCAGTACGAGATTCGCCGTCAGGCCGCTCGTCTGGACGACGGCAAGGAGATTCTGCAGGAGACCCGCCACTGGGATGAGGCTACGCAGACCACCGCTGGCGGTCGTCTGAAGTCCGATGCCGACGACTACCGCTACTTCCCGGACCCCGACCTCGTCATGCTCCACATCACCAAGGAGCACATCGAGGAGATGAAGGCCCAGATGCCGGAAATGCCGCGCGAGCGCCGCAACCGCCTCAAGTCCGAGTGGGGCCTGAGTGATCTGCAGATGCGCGACATCCTCAACGCCGACGCCCTCGACCTGATTGAGGAAACCGTCAAGGCCGGTGCCAAGGCTGCCGGTGCCCGCAAGTGGTGGCTGGGCGAGCTTTCCCGCGAAGCCAACGCCAAGGGTGTGGCCCTCGAAGAGCTGCCGATCACCCCGGCCGATGTGGCCGAGGTCGAGAAGTTCATCGCCTCCGGCAAGCTCAACGACAAGCTCGCCAAGCAGACCGTCGAAGGCGTGCTTAAGGGCGAAGGCACTCCGGATGAAGTCGTCAAGAAGCACGACTACAAGATCGTCGAAGACAACGGTGCCATCGAGGCGGCCGTCGACGCGGCGTTCGAAGCCAACCCGGACGTTGTCGAGAAGCTCAAGAGCGGTAACATGAAGCCGATGGGTGTAATCATCGGTGCCGTGATGAAGGCCACGCGCGGTCAGGCCGACGCCAAGGCCGTCACCAAGGTCGTCATGGGCAAGATCAAGGGCTGATTAGATTCACTGGCTCCCGCTGGCGGGAGCTGTCGAACGGAGTGAGACTGAGGGTGGTCGCCATGTACGGATGACCACCCTCAGTCCGCTTCGCGGACAGCTCCCGCCAGCGGGAGCCTTTATTGATTCTGTAAGAAAGTCGTCTCAGAGCATTTCCAGCGTTCACCCAGTCGAGTAAGATATGTTCGGCACTGGACCGTGAGCCGAAACAAGCCGAACCGGGGGATGTATACCGATGACCGCAACCAACGAGACGCTGAGCATGGCTACCGAAGCGCAACTGAAGCGTGATCTGCCACAGAGCATCGTCATTCCGCCAATCCGTGGCGAAATGGTGCACCTGCGCCCCGCCACCGTCGAGGACCTGGCTCGTTTGGATGAACTTGATGCCTTCTATGGCGCATCCAAGATCACCGGCAAGGATGCGGTCACCGAACGCGCCATCGTACACACGTGGGTTCGCCGCTCCCAGGCTTGGGAAGCCGGTCAGGCACCCGCCGAATCCGGTGTGGGTGATCCGGAATCCCGCCGCACCATCGCATGGGCCGTATTGACTGACGCCGACCATGATGATGACGGTCAGCTCGATGCGGCCAGCACCGATAATGTCATCGGCATGATTTTCCTTATCGACATCGACGGCTGGTCCAAGTCCGCCCGCATCCAGATCATCTTGGGCCGTGAATACCGTGGCCGCGGCTACTCCCGTGACGCCATGCCGCGTGTGATGACTTACGGCTTTGCGCCCGAACCGGCCGGCCTGGGCATGCACCGCATCTGGGTGAGCGTGCCGGAAAAGAACAGCCGCTCGATTTCGGTCTACCAGTCGCTCGGCTTCGTGCCGTCCGGCACCTCGCGCGACGCGTTGTGGGATGTCGAAAACAACAAATACCAGGACCTTATCGTCATGGACACGTTGGTCGACGAGTACGATCCGATTCGTTCGCTTGACGCTTTTGGTATGCACTTGATTGAGGACAACCCGGGTGTCAAGGAAGCGCTGTCCGCGCGTGAGCATTCCATCGCCATCCAGCAGAACAAGCCGGAACCCGAGCCGGCACAGCGTGGTGAGGCAGCCGCCGTCACGACGAGTGACGTGCAGTCCCAGGCCCAGACGCCGGCGGCCGCACAGCCAGTCGAGCCACAGGCCGAGCACCACGACGATACGCAGAAGAACACGCGCCACAGTCTCGAAGAGGAAAGCAACTGGCCGTACGGTCAGGCGGAACGCAAGCCCTCAAAGGAAGCATGGTGGCGTACGCTGGGCCGCGGCCGCAAACGCGATACGGAAAGTGAGTGAATAAGCAAGCATGAGTGCCGAGGATCTCGACAATTACGAAACCGACGCCGAACTCGCGCTGTATAGGGAATATCGTGACGTCATCAAGCTGTTCACCTATGTGGTGGAGACTGAGCGTCGCTTCTACTTGGCGAATAAGGTCGATTTCAACGTGCGTTCCGCTGGTCAGGACGTGTATTTCGATGTGCAGCTGACTGACGCATGGGTATGGGATGTCTACCGTTCCAGCCGTTTCGTCAAGTCCGTGCGCATCGTGACCTTCAAGGATGTGAACGTCGAAGAAGTCCAGAAAACCGATATCGACATTCCCGACGATATTCACTGACAGGCAATCGTCTGATACAGCCTGTATTGACAATGCGCGGCATTCCGTCATCTTACGGCGGGGCGTCGCGCATTGTTCATACAACGCATAGCAAAAGTTCAGATTCGTAACCTTGCCATCGTGTGTCTTGTTTGCTTGCGGCTGATAGAAAATGCTGCATGAACACACACCATATGCAGCAGAGCCTTAAGGGCTCCATTGCGGGCGTGGTTGCTGCCGTCACATTGCTGGCCGGTGGCATTCTGACCGTTCCGCACGCCATGGCTTTGGAGGCCGATGGCCAGTATTACAGCAGCAAGCAGCCATATGTGGCCCCTAGCGAAGCGACCACTGCCAGCTATAGCCAGGCGCCGGAAGGCTACGAAACGGTATACACCGAGTCGATGTCTCGCCACGGTTCACGCGGCCTGTCCAGCTACAAATACGACGCATTGCTTATGAAGATGGCCGAAGCCGCCGAAGCGGATAACGGTTTTAAGTCTGATGCCATCAAGTCCGAATTCATGAAGAATCTTGAAGCCATCACCGCCGCAAATGTGGAGAATGGCTACGGTATGCTCACCGGTCAGGGTGCTGACCAACATCAGGGCATTGGCGCACGTGCCTACGAGCGCAACAAGACGCTGTTCGACAACGCAGCCGAGGACGGTGGCAAGATTGCCTATCAGTCCTCTGGCGAAGCCCGCGCCACCGAGTCCGGCGAAAGCTTCGCACGCGGCCTCAACGCGGCTTCGAACAATGAGCTGGCGAACAGCACCGTAACGCCCGCCGACCCTGCCGGCACCGGCGAGGCGGCGGCCTTCGACAAAACGCCGAATACGCTGTATTTCCACAAGTCCGAGAACCCGGACGGCATCGAGAAAACCGGCGAGGCCAAACAGCGTGCCGACGATTACCAGAACTTCGTGGAAAACGATGCGATTATCGCAGGCGCTGAGCAAGCCATCGCCGAAAACGAGGATGTGAAAACAGCCTCTCACGATTTGCTTTCACAAATCTTCACCGACGACTTCCTCGCCAAACTGGCCGACGGCACATACACTTGGTACAGCACTGCCGATGGCACCAGGGGCGGCGATGCCAACTGCGCGCCGGGAGCCGACCCCAGCAAGGACGCCGACGCCTGCGGCGAAGCCAAGAAGAAGATCGCCTCCGAATACGATGCCGCGATGGATCTGTACAACCTGTACATCATCGCCGCTGATATGGAGAACGAGAACACCGGCAGCCATACCTTCGACTTCAACCAGTACTTCCAAGGTGAGCAGGCAGACGACGCCAAGTTGTTCGCCTGGGCGCTTGACGCCGAGGACTTCTACGAGAAGGGCCCGAGCTACGCCGGCCAAGACGAGACCTACACAATCGCACAGCCGCTGCTTGACGATTTCTTCTCGTCGATTGATGAGCGCGTAAACGGCGGATCCACTGTTGCTACTTTCCGCTTTGCCCACGCCGAAACGATGATGCCGTTCGCCGCGCTGCTTGGCCTTCCCGGTTCCACCCAGCAGGCGGCCGCCAGCACCACCGACGTGTACACCTACGCCAACAATGAATGGCGTGGTGAATCGGTGACTCCGATGGCTGCCAATGTGCAGTGGGATGTTGCCGTCAAATCCAGCAACGACCCGAAGACCGGCCGTGCCTACACGCCGCTCGTTCGTATGCTCTACAACGAGCAGGAAATTTCTTTCCGCTCCGAATGCACGCCGATTGCCGATGGTCCCACGTGGTACAAGCTCACTGAGCTCAAAAGTTGCTTGGCTTCCAGCCACCAAACCCTAGGCGACGATGCGCGTCTGACTGATGATTCCACAACGCAGCCGGGCGCAGGACCTAACACTGGCGAAGGAACGAGTACCACTCCGAATAACAATGGTGTGGGAACTCATCAGCCCAGTAACACTCAGGCTAATGGTACGGAAAACGAGTTGAGTCGTACCGGTGTTGCCGTTACTGGTATTGCGGGGATTATGATGCTGCTTGCACTTGCAGGAATCTCGCTGAATCTATGGAAGGTTCGTCGCTGACGAATTAGCCCAAGACCAAACCGATTCGCCGCGCTGTGCGTGACGCAGCGTTGCCGAATGCCCCTACCTCACGATTGGATGCGGCGCCTTTCTGCTGATGGAAGACGGCGCATCGGTCGTATATCGGGAGAATTCTGTAAGCATTCGCTCATCTTTCGGTGTGCGATTCCGGGGCTTCTAGTAGACTGTCTCTGATTTTGCGTTTATAAGGAGCATAATGACCGACAAGCAATCCGTAGTGATTATCGGCGGCGGTCCGGCTGGACTTACCGCCGCATGGGAACTCATCAAGGACGGCGGTGCCGACAAGTACGACGTGACCGTGCTGGAGGGGACCCGCGAATTCGGCGGCATCTCGCGCACCGTGAAGCACAACGGCAACCGCATGGATATCGGCGGCCACCGTTTCTTCTCCAAAGACGAACGTATCATGGATTGGTGGAAGACCGTTCTGCCGCTGCAGGGCGCACCCTCCTATGATGACAAGAAGCTCGGCCGCGACCACGACATGGAGCCGGGCGGCCCCGATCCGGAGACGGAGGACAAGGTGATGCTCAAGCGCCACCGCGTGTCCCGTATCTTCTGGAACCGCCACTTCTTCGATTACCCGATTTCGCTGAGCCCCAACACGTTGAAGGCCATGGGCTTCAAGCTCACCATGGTGGCCGGCTTCAGCTACCTGAAGTCCATGTTCCACAAGCTGCCGGAAGACAACCTGGAGAACTTCTACATCAATCGTTTCGGCCGCAAGCTGTATTCGATGTTCTTCGAGGGCTACACGGAGAAGCTGTGGGGCCGCCACCCCTCCCAGATTTCCGCCGACTGGGGCGCCCAGCGCGTCAAAGGCCTGTCCATCATGGGCGTGCTCAAGAACGCCTTCCAGAAGCTTAGCCCCAGGAAGCGCTCCAACGCGGAGGTCGAGACCTCGCTGATCGAGGAGTTCTGGTATCCGAAGTACGGTCCCGGCCAGCTGTGGGAGACCGTCGAGTCCAATTGCGAGGCCGCCGGCGTCAAGGTGCTGACCGACGCCAGGGTGGTCGAGGTCCGCCAGACCGATGGCGCCGTGTCTTCCGTGGTGTACGAGGATTCCGAGGGCAACCGCACCGAGCTTTCCGGCGACCAGTTCATCTCCTCGATGCCGGTCAAGGACCTGGTCAACGCCATCGACGCGGCCGGCGACGATCCCGAGGCCGCTGATTCCAAGCCCGCCCCGGCCGATATGACCGAGGTGGCCAACGGCCTGCCGTACCGCGACTTCGTGACCGTGGGCCTGCTGGTCAAGCACCTGAAGCTCAAGAACACCACCAACATCCCCACCCTCGGCAATCCGCCGATCGTGCCGGACTGCTGGATCTACGTGCAGGACCCGGGCTACAAGGTCGGCCGTCTGCAGATCTTCAACAACTGGAGCCCGTACCTGGTCAAGAACGTGGACGACACCGTGTGGGTCGGCCTCGAGTACTTCTGCGAGGAGGGCGACTCGTTCTGGAACATGAGCGAGGAGGACGTCACCAAGTTCGCGATCTCCGAGCTCACCCGCATGCGTGTGATCAACGGCCCGGACGAGGTCATCGACTCCCATCGTGAGCGCGTCAAGAAGGCGTACCCCGCCTACTTCGACACCTATGAGCACATGGACGAGCTCATCGAGTACCTCGACGGCTTCGGCAACCTGTACTGCGTGGGCCGTAACGGCCAGCACCGCTACAACAACATGGACCACTCCATGGTCACCGCCATGGAGGCCGTCGGCAACATCAAGACCGGCAAGACGTCCAAGAAGAACGTGTGGTCCGTCAACACCGAAAAGTCCTACCACGAAGAAAAGTAAATAAACCTTGTTGAGCTCCCTCGTCACAGAGGGAGCTTTTTTGGTTTTCGGCTGGCCGTTTTGCGTTGGTCGAGTTGGCGTTGTACAGTAAACGAAGTTCGCGAAGACTCAGAGACGCAGCGAACATTCATGAGCGGTGCAACCGCAATAATCACTCTTAACGCCTGGATAGGCATGGGCCTGTTCGGTATGGAAAGGGCAACCAGTGGCAAATAGCCAGAATCTTGAGGATATGAAGCTGCCTGAGCTCAAAGAGCTCGCTAAGCAGATGGGCCTGCGCGGCACGTCGACCATGCGCAAGCCCGAGCTGCTCGCCACCCTGCAGGCGGCGCGCAATGGTGGAGAGCCGCCGGCCGGTGTGACCGTGCGCGCCCCCAAGGCCGCCAAAACTGCCAAGGTCGTCAAGGCTCCGCAGTCCGATGCCGCTGAGGCCAACACCACAGACAATGCTGGCGTGGCCACCCAGTCGCCGGCCCCGGCTCCGGCCGCTGCGACCCCGGCCTCAGCTCCGGCTGCCACGGAACCGCAGCTCGATTTGCCGCTTCCCGTGGCCGACGATGCCAAGAAGGACGAGACCGAACCGCGACGCACCCGTCGTAGGGCCGCCGATGATGCCGCATCCGAACCGCGTGCGGCCCGCCGTCGTCGCGATGACGACCAGTCCGATTTCGCTCGCCGCAAGCCGCGCAAGAAGGCCGATGAGGCCGGCAATCTGCTGGCCACGCTCGATTTGGGAGATGCAGCGCCTACCGAGCGTCGCCGCGAGCGTCACGAGGACGTGGAAGTTCCGCTGATTCGCCGAGTCCGTGATGATGAGGACGAGCAGCCTCGCCGCCGCCGTCGCACTGCGGAAAACAGCGAAGAAACCGTGCGTGACCTCGACGATATCCTGGCCACGCTGCCCACGCAGAAGCACGAGGAAACGTCCGAAGACGGCGAGCAGAACGACGATCACGAGTTTGTGCGTCGTAACCGCCGCGACCGTAGCGATCGCAACGATCGCGATAACCGTAATGATCGCAACGATCGCCGTAACCGCCGCATGCGTGGCCGTGATCGCGACAACGCCGATGATGATCGTCGCTATGATGATCGCGATAATCGTAGCGATCGCAATGACCGTGATAGCCGCCGCGAAGAGCCGCAGGAGGATCTGGTGCCGGTGGCCGGCATCGTCGACGTGCTCGACTCCTACGCTTTTGTGCGCACTTCCGGCTACCTGCCCGGCCCGAACGACGTGTACGTTTCCATGGGCCAGGTCAAGAAGTACGGCCTGCGCAAGGGCGATGCCGTCCATGGTTCGATTCGCGCCCCGCGCGAAGGCGATCGTCGCAACCAACGCCAGAAGTTCGTGCCGCTGCAGGCCATCGATTCCATCAACGGCCAAAGCGTTGAAGAAGCGCTCAACCGTCCGCAGTTCTCCAAGCTCACGCCGCTGTACCCACAGGAGCGTTTGAAGCAGGAGACCGCCCCGAACAAGCTCACCGGCCGTATCATGGACATCGTTTCCCCGATCGGCAAGGGCCAGCGTGGTCTGATTGTCTCCCCGCCGAAGGCCGGTAAGACCATCACCCTGCAGAACATCGCCAACTCCATCGCCGCCAACAACCCCGAGGTCCACCTTATGGTGGTGCTCGTGGACGAGCGCCCCGAAGAGGTCACCGATATGGAGCGCACGGTCCAGGGCGAGGTCATCTCCTCCACCTTCGACCGTCCGGCCTCCGATCACACCACGGTCGCCGAACTGGCCATCGAACGCGCCAAGCGTCTTGTGGAGCTCGGCCAGGACGTGGTCGTACTGCTCGATTCCATGACCCGACTGGCTCGCGCTTACAACATCGCCGCCCCCGCCTCCGGCCGCATCCTGTCCGGTGGTGTGGACGCGCAGGCCCTCTACCCGCCGAAGAAGTTCTTCGGCGCGGCCCGCAACATCGAAAACGGCGGCTCCCTGACCATCATCTCCTCTGCACTGGTGGAAACCGGCTCCAAGATGGACGAGGTGATTTTCGAGGAGTTCAAGGGCACCGGCAACATGGAACTGCGCCTGTCCCGCGAGCTGGCGGACAAGCGACTGTTCCCGGCCATCGACATCAACGCTTCCGGCACCCGCCGCGAGGAGCTCATCACCAACCCGCAGGAACTGCCGATTATCTACCGTCTGCGTCGACTGCTGGGCGGCATGGAGCCCGAGCAGGCCTACCAGACGTTGGTGCCGCGCCTCAAGAAGACCGCCACCAACCGCGACTTCCTCGCCGCCATCGTGCAGCAGGCCAACACCGGCAACGCGGTCAACGGCAACTGACCAGACCGCTGAACAATAGTGTAAGGGCTGCACCCCGATTGATACGGGGTGCAGCCCTTGCCGTATATGATGCAAATACATCAACTATCACATTGCAGTTGTAGTATTGCCGTCAACGTTCACATGCACGCTGACGATATATGAGATGAAAGAGGCATCAATGGGTTCGATTGTTTTGGGAGTGGGCAATGGTGCGGCCATGTTCGGCGATGCGGATGCCAGCCATATCCCCGACGGCGACTATGACATCTGAGATATCTGACTTTGCGCATCGTGCAAAGCCGTAATCGGGAGTATCCTCGAATCTATGAGCGAAACGAGCAGCGACTGGCAAAGGACCACCATCGACTCCGCCCAGGCGGCGGCCCACCCGGAAACCGCACAAGCGGTGGCGCGCATCAAAGCGCTGCGCCAAACCATCGATAACATCGATTCGGCGGCCATCGCATTACTGGCCGAGCGGTTCAAGGCCACCTCGCAGGTCGGCGTGCTCAAAGCCAGCGCCGGATTCGCGCCCGAAGACACCAAGCGTGAGGACTATCAGATCGAACGCCTCCACCGCATCGCCATCGATGCCGGGCTTGATCCGGAAATTGCCGAAATGTACCGTGAATTCGTGGTTACCGAAGCCAAGAAGCGCCACCAGCGCATCGCCGATGCCGGTGGCGACCCGGGCGTACTCGACGTATTCGCCTGATTCGCCCGCAGCGAATGGGCACCTTTCGGATATTCGTCTATAGGGCAAGTTGCCTGCAGCGACTACATTAATACGGGAATGGAATGCCCATAGTGGCCGACTGTATGAATGGGATACGTAGATGAGATGTGGTGCCGCACTGGTCAGTTGCGCATTGTGCGTGGCTTCGATTCTCGGCGGTGCTTGGATGTCTCGTCCGACTCCGGTTGATTACGGTCCGGTGCTCGCTACGGCAAGTGATATGTACGCCGTCACCGATGCCGAAGGGGAGCCGGTCCGTTGGTATGTGGTAGGGAAGGGCGGCGCCGGCAATGGCGCCAGTGCCGATTCCGGCAATAGCGGTTCCACTGATACCGATTCCGCCAATAGTAATTCCGGCATGTCCAAGGTTTCTCGTATCCCCGCTTCCGCCGCCACCCTGCCATGGAAAGTCAGCGTCACCTACTCGCTTGACGGTCCGAACGTCGAGGCAAACGAGGTTGCCGGCGCATCTGGACTGTTCGGCGTGTATATCGATATTAAGCCGCAAACCAAGGAGGCCAACCGTACGATCCCGGTTGTCGCCTTTACCGTGCCTACGCAGGTAGCCGATGATGTTTCCGCTGACAACTCCATTACGGTAACCACGCAAGGTCCCAATACCGTAGTCGCCGCAGCTGGAAAAGCCGCAACCGGCTTGGAATTCAGCTGCTATATGAACGCCAAAGACTTCTCCATGAGTTCTGTGGCGCTCGCCGTATTGCCTTCCAATTCCAGCAGTCCGGCAGTTGGTGCTAATCCCGATGCCGCGAATGCCGCGAATGCCGCCGCACAGCCTGCTGCCGATACGGATGTCGCCCAACTCACCGTCTCTGCCGCCACACTGGTCGATTCACTGACCGACGCCGGTTCTGGTGAACAGCAACAGCTCATCGAGCAGCTTCAAACCCTGCGCGATAACGAGCGTGCGCTGAACAAGTCTGTAGTGGCCGAACGCGAAACCGCCCATAAGCGGACGTTTGAAGACTATATGGCCGCGTATGTGGGCTCATATACCACGCACCTGTCTGGATCGATTGGCACCTCCACCCAGTTGCCGGCGTTGATGGGCACGGCCGGCGAACTGTCCGGGGACACGCCTTTGGCTCAAGCCGTACTCGACTTGGCCAACGCGGTGAACAACGTCAGTGCCGCACATCAGCATGCCGGTGCGGTCGATGCGTTGGACGAGGTGATTCGCCGCATCCAGCAGCAAGGCACCACCGGACTGGTGGATGATTTGACCGCCGAGGCTTCGGAGGAAGCCACTCGAGGCTCCAAGCAATACGCCGATGGCCAGAGCCAGCTCTCCGCCGCAATGATTCCGTATTCGATGAAATACACGGACGTCTACACGGCCAATTTGAGCGCCCTGACCGGCGGCACGTCCTCGGGCGCCACCGCTTACGAGAGCCAAGCCATCGCCGAAACCAACGGTAGCGATGAACTCGCCGACGCTCAATCCAAGGTCGATGCCGCGATGAGCACGCTTGCCACCGTCTCCGAGCATACGGGCAAAGCCACGGCCTTGCGCCAGATTGTATTGCGATTCTCCGATCAGTTCGAAGGCGGCGCGTCCTCGGCTTCCGGCAGTGATGGTGATGGTTCGTCCGGTGATGTCTCTTCCGGTCCGGTGACCGAGGCTCAGGCACTGACCGGCTTGGTCGATTCGCAATCGCAATCGTTTTACGGCAAGACCCGGGCCGCCCAAGCCAAGCGTAAGGCCGATGCCGCCCGTAAGCAGGCCAAAGCCGCGCAACAGCAGCAGTCGCAGCATTTCAAGACCTCACTGGTCGATGACACCATGTCCATGTCTGCTGGCGATGTGATGAACTATGCGGGTGGTCTTACTTCGGCCATCGGTAGTGGTGATAAGTCCGACTCGTCTAAGAGCGATGGTTCGGGAACGAACGACTCAGCCAAGTTGAGCGATACTGGCGATTCTGGCAACAATCTTGACACCGCTCCAGTACTGTTCGGCCTTGGCACTGGCGGCACGCTGCTCAAGCACGATATGAACGCGCTGATTAATGAGACCGTGAAAATCAGTGATGCTGGTACGCTTTTGGCGCAGGCCGTCGCGCAGCTCGACAGCCCCAATACGCAACAAAAAACCGCCGAAACCCGATATCTCATCGTGATTCCGACGGTGTGATGGTGTATGCGGGATATTTGCGTGCCGTCCCACAGTCGCGTCATCCGAACGTCAAAAAACAAAAGAGGGGAACCTCAATAGGAGGTTCCCCTCTTTTGTTGCTGCGCGCAACGCTCAGTGCTTTGGCTTCTTAGCTGGCGGCTCACCGAGCTCGCTGGCTTCGACGGCGACCTCGGTTTCGGGCGCGTCTTCGGCGGATTCCTCGGCGTGCTTGGCCACCAAATCGAACTTGCCGACCACGCGACCGGCCTGCGCGATATCGCCCAAGGCGGCGTGAATCGCGTCCACACCTTCCGAAGCAGCGGACAGTGCCACAGACAGGATTGGGGTCTTCATGGAGACCTTGGCCTCGGACTTGATCTTACGCAGCTGCTCCACTGCCTTGCCGGCCCAAGTCAGCAGCTCGGGAGAAGCACCGGTGGCGGCCTCGACATACGGGTCCACGACCGGCCAGGCGGCGCGATGCACGGAACCGGAACCGGCGTGCATCCAGCTCCACACTTCCTCGGTGGCGTACGGCAGGTACGGGGCCAGCAGACGTGCGAAGGCGTCCAGGCCCAGACCCAGAGCGGTGCGGGCGGACTTCACAGCCTTCTCGGACGGCACATTGCCGTGCTCGTCCGGAGTGCCATAGGCGCGGTTCTTGACTAGCTCGATGTAGTCGTCGCAGAACTGCCAGAAGTAGGACTCGATGACTTCCAGCGCCTTGGAATGCTCGTAGGATTCCAAGGCCTCGGTGGCCTGGCGCACCACCAAAGCCAGCTTGGCCATAGCGGCGCGATCCAGCGGTTCGGTCACATCGGCCGGGTTCCACGCGGCCTCGGCGGCAGCGCCCACGTGATGGTTCTCATCCTCACGGCCGATGGCCAGCGCGAACTTGGTGGCGTTCAGCAGCTTGATGGCCAGTCGACGGCCAATCTTCATCTGGCCGATGTCGTAAGTGGCATCGAGGCCCAGGCGAGCGGCGGCGGCCCAGTAACGCACGGCGTCCGCGCCGAACTTCTCGATTGGCTCGTTCGGCACCACGACGTTGCCCTTGGACTTCGACATCTTCTTGTGGTCGGGGTCCAGAATCCAGCCGGACAGCGTGGCATGGGCCCACGGCAGGCACTTGTTCTCCAAGTGCGCGCGGTCCACAGTCGAGAACAGCCAGGTGCGGATGATGTCCTGACCCTGCGGGCGCAGGTCCATCGGGAAGGTGGAAGCGAACAGGGCCTTGGAGGCCTCGTCCGGCTCGGCCCAGTGGGTCACGATCTGCGGGGTCAGCGAAGAGGTGGCCCAGGTGTCCATGATGTCCTTTTCGGCGGTGAAACCACCGGGCACATCACGCTGGGACTCGTCGTAGCCCTCCGGCACGTCGATGGTCGGGTCGATCGGCAGACGATCCTCGGACGGAGTGATCGGGTGATCGTAATCCGGCTCGCCGGAAGCGTTCACCGGGTACCACAGTGGGAACGGGACGCCGAAGAAGCGCTGACGGGAGATCAGCCAGTCGCCGTTCAGGCCGTGCACCCAGTTCTCATAACGCACGCGCATGAAGTCGGGGTGGAACTCGAGTTCCTTGCCACGCTCGATAAGCTCGGCGTTCAGCTTGGCGTCGGTACCGCCGTTCTTCAAATACCACTGGCGGGAGGTGACGATCTCGAGCGGCTTGTCGCCCTTCTCGTAGAAGTTCGTCATACGCTTGGTCGGGGTCGGCTCGCCGTCCAGATCGCCGGACTCGCGCAGCTTGTCGACGATGATCTTGCGGGCGGAGAACGTGGTCTTGCCAGCGGTTTCGGCAAAGACCTCGCGGCCGGCCGGGTCCTCGATCCAGTCCGGGGTATCCATCACGATACGGCCGTTGCGCTGGATGATCGGGCGGGTGGGCAGCTTCAGGTCGCGCCACCACTCGACGTCGGTTACATCACCGAACGTACAGCACATGGCGATACCGGCACCCTTGTCCATTTCGGCGGCCGGGTGCGCCAGAATCGGCACCTTGACCTTGAACAGAGGGGAGTAGACGTACTGGCCGAAGTACTGCTTGTAGCGTTCGTCGTTCGGGTTGGCGATCAGCGAGGTGCAGGCCGCCAGCAGTTCAGGGCGGGTGGTCTCGATGTAGATCGGGGTGCCGTCCTCAAAGCGGAAGGCCACCTTGTGGTAGAAGCCGGGGTATTCGCGCGATTCGAGCTCGGCCTGGGCCACGGCGGTCTGGAAGGTCACGTCCCACAGGCCGGGGGCGTCTTGCTGGTAGGCCTCGCCACGGGCGAGGTTGCGCAGGAAGGCCTTCTGGGCCACACGCTGCGGGTGTTGACCGATGGTGTGATAGGTCTGCGACCAGTCAATGGACAGACCCAGCTTGCGCCACAGGGCCTCAAACAGCTTCTCATCCTGAGCAGTCAGACGCTCGCACAGCTCGATGAAGTTCTTGCGGGAAATCGGCACCTGATCCTTGGCGTCAATCTTCTTGCCATCAGTGCCTTCAAACGGCGGCTTGAAGTCCGGGTCGTAAGGCAGAGACACGTCCACGCGCACGCCATAATAGTTCTGCACGCGGCGCTCGGTAGGCAGGCCGTTGTCATCCCAACCCATCGGGTAGAACACGTCGTAGCCGCGCATGCGCTTGTAACGCGCAATCACATCGGTGTGCGTGTAAGAGAACACGTGACCCACGTGCAGCGAACCGGAGACGGTGGGCGGCGGGGTGTCGATGGAGTAGACGGCCTTGCGGTCGCGGGTGTTGCGGAATTTGTAGGTGCCGTCTTCATCCCAGACGGCGCGCCACTTGTCCTCAAGTCCGTCCACGCCGACCTTGTCGGGCAGCGGGGTGAGGTTGGCGTTGATGATGGATTTGCCTTCAGTCATAAAGCCAAAGTTTATGCACGTTGCATGACAAGCCGAACTGTACAGTAAACAGCCCGGTAGGCTGTTCGCAGGCGAGGTACGAACGATCGAACGATAGTGAGCCAAGGACTATCGGGCGTAGCCCGTCCGTGACTGAAGGTTGCCTACTTCACCGTCAACCCGGCCAGCGGCATGCGTCGATTGATCATCGAGGTCGGGTAGCCGGAGACCTTGGTGGACGCCACAGTGAAGCATTTGCGGGTATACAGCCAATCACTGGCCGCATCCTCGCTGATCAGCCGGGCGTACGCCTTCATTCGTGCCTCATAATCGGCGTTATTAGTGGCGGCGCGAGCATCCGCATAGGCCTGTTGCGCTTCGGTATGGTCGTAATGGAACATGGAATCGGGGTCGGCGAATATGCCGGCATCATCCGTGCCGTCCATGCTCATCACGGTCAGTTCCCATTTGCCGTCCTTGATTCGTTTGGCATAATCCTCATCGGAGAGCACTTCAAGGTTCACCGTGGGGCGCGGCTGCCGCTCGATCTGCTGCTTGATGGTTTCGGCCAACGACCGGTATTCTTCGGGAACCACCAGATTCACCGTAGTCAGGTATTGCGCGCCGAAGTAGGAGAACATCTGCCCGGCTTGGTTTTCGTCATGCGGGTACAGTCCGGTCAAATCTTCGTATCCGGGTTCCGGCGGGCTGATGGGGCCGCCCAATGCTCCGGCTGCGTCGGGTTGGGCGGAGGCGATGCCGGCTGCGTCGATTTGATAGCGGAAGGCTTTACGCACCTGTTCGTCGGAGAGCAGCGAATCGGTGCCGTTGTTGTAGGCCAGCAGCACCTTATCCGTAGTGGCCCCCTCCTTGACGGTCAGGCCATCCTTGCCGTTCAAACCGGTGGCCGTCGAAGCCGAAACCGGTGCCGCCATATCGAGACTGCCGTCGGTCAGGGCCTTGCTGAGCGCATCGGCGTCGGAGTATTGCATAAATTCAACGATATTGCTGGCCGCTTTGGTGCCATGGTAGGTATCGCTGCGCGCCAGCTTCAGGGAATGGCCAGGCTGGAAATCGGCCACGGTGAATGGTCCGGAAGCTATGGCCTTGCGTTGATAATCGGCACTGGACGACTCGGAATCGTAGACAATGCCGAGCCTGCCGGACAGCGCTCGCAGCAGCGTCGGATTGGGCTTGGCGAGCGTAATGACCACCGTGGTGGCGTTCGGATTGGTGACCGATGCCAGATCGCCCAACTCGTCGACGTCCGCCACCTTGTTGGTCACGTTCTGTTGCAACGACCACACGGCGTCCGAGGCGTCCAACGTATGATCGTTCGAGAAGGTGACGCCCGATTGCAATGTCAGGGTGACGGTCAGTCCGTCATCGGAAGTCTTCCAGCTTGTCGCCAGTCCCGGCTGAAGCTTGTTGTCTTGATCGACGGTCACTAATGTCTCATACACATTGTCGACGAGCAGGCGCTCGGCTGCCGCAGAGGAATCGGACCGAATATCCAAGGATTGCGGCATGTCGTCAATGCCAATGGTCACATCGGCATCGAGGGATGATCCCGGCTGGAACTGGTTTTGCATGAACGTCCATCCCACAACCACGAGTGCGCCGAGTGCCACGGCGACTCCGAGAAAAATCCCCCACTTGGACCATGTATTGTTCCGCTTGCTGTGCTGCATGGTTTTCAGTCTAGCGGTGGATTCAGCCTAGAATCCGCAATTCACTATGATGAGGTATGAGTTAGCGTTTGGACGTGCTCTTGCCGGCGGGCGGCGCATAGCTAGGGCAGGTGTCGGACAGCGGGCAGTTGGCGCAGTCGGGGGTACGTGCGTGGCAGGTGGCCCGGCCGAACAGAATCAGTCGGTGGCTAAGATTCGTCCATTCTTCGGGCGGAAAACAGGCGGTGATTTCCTTCTCGATTTTCACGGGATCAGGGTGTGCGGACCGCCAATCCGACCGCCAACGCAGTCGTCCGGTTACGCGCATCACATGCGTATCGACCGGGAATCCGGGGATATCGAACGCGTTGCCGAGCACGACGTTCGCGGTTTTGCGGCCGACCCCCGGCAAGCTGGTCAGTTCATCCATCGTGCGCGGCACCACGCCGCCGAACTGTTCGTCCAGTGCCGTGGCCAGTCCGATGAGATGCTGGGTTTTCGAACGGTAGAACCCCAGCGGATGAATGATGTCTTCGACTTGGGCCGGGTTCGCGGCCGCCAAGTTACGGGCGGTGGGGTAGGTGGCGAACAGTTCCGGGGTGACCGTGTTGACACGCTTGTCGGTGGTCTGGGCGCTGAGCACGGTGGCGATCAGCAATTCGAGCGGATTCGAGAAATGCAGTGCGCAAGCGGGTGCCGGAATCACCTGGCGCAGAATGTCGTATTCGTCATGCATGCGCGTGAGACGCGCGGATTTGGTTTCTCTCATCGTATGGACTTAAGCGGCGTAATGTCGATGATTGATGGTTTGCAGCGCTGCTGGTCTGTCAGGCGGCGGTGTTGAGATCGGGGGTATCGTCATCGGTGCCGATGGCGGCAGAGGATGCTTTGGCGGCCTGCTGTGCGGCGGCAGCTTCCTTATCCGTCTCCGGCGGGTCGAATCGGTAGCCCACGTTGCGCACGGTGCCGATGAGGTGTTCGTATTCGCCGCCGAGCTTGGCGCGCAGACGACGGATATGCACGTCGACCGTACGAGTGCCACCGTAGTAGTCGTAGCCCCATACTTCCTGCAGCAACTGGGCGCGCGTGAACACGCGGCCGGGGTGCTGGACCAAGTACTTGAGGAGTTCGAACTCCTTGTATGCCAGATCGATGGGGCGTCCATGCAGGGAGGCGGTATAGCCGTTGGTGTCCACAATGAGGTCGCCGGAGCGAATCTGGCCATCTTCCACCGTGGTGGTGGATTCGGCGGGAGAACCGGCTGCTGCGGCTGCGGGAGCGTTGCCGTGCTCGGAGACCAATCGCAATCGGCCCTCGACTTCAGCCGGGGAAGCGGTGGCGACCACCACATCCGCAATGCCCCACTGGGAGTTGACCACGGTGAAGCCGCCTTCGGTCAGCACCAGCACGATTGGCGTGGACAGGCCGGAAACGTGGATGAGGCGGCACAAGGTTTTGGCGGTCGCCAGATCATCGCGTGCATCCAGAAACAGAATGGTGTTCTCTGGCATTTTCACCAAGCTGGCTGCGTCCATCGGCAGTACGCGGACGCGATGAGAAAGCAGGGCGAGTGATGGCAAAACGGTGGCGGGGTCGCTGGCGAAAGTCATCAACGTAAGATCCGTCACGCTAATCCCCCTTTATCCTGCAATGTGTTACGCAATTGCTCGGTGTGGCTGTACGAGTCGTCGGCGGCGTTATGCCGCTTTCGCACGGTTTTCATTATTCTACGCGCTTGTAGTGGACACATAGGTTACAAGCTTGCGGAATATGGAACGGCAGACGTCCATCAACCGATGATACGGCCGAGCACCAGTGCGGTTGCGGCGATGGTCACGCCCATCAGCATTACCGGCATCAGGCCGGTACCGATCCACGGATAGCGGATATCCGGGTCCGGATCGGCGTCGCGCACCCACAACGTGGAGGCCACGGCCAAGACCAGTCCCAAAACGATGAGGATGATCAGGGCAACGGTTCCCGCAACGGTGCCCTTGGCGAGCATCGCGCCCAAATCAGGCAGGAAGCACCAGCCGGCCACGGCGAGAGCTGCCACACCGGAAGTCACGGCGTGAGAGAGTGCGCGGATAAGATGTTCGCGCTTCTCACGAGCCATCTGGCGCCCGAAGGAGAAGACCACCAGCACCACCAGCAGCAGGCCCATGGCCAGTGCCCATGAATACCAAGGAAGTACCGAGCCATCCGCAGCGGTCTGATCCGGCGGAACCTCGTCGGTTGGGAAAGGTACGATGACGAAAATCAGAGAAATCGCGCCAAACACCAAAGTGACGATACGATCCAGCATGCTGCCGCGGAACGGCCAGAACACGACGAACGCGGCCAACGTCAGAGCGGCGATAATCAAAGGGATGATGGGGATGGCGCCAGGGGAGGGAATGACCGTGGCTGCGATGAACAGTACATAGGACGTCAGTTGGGCCAACAACATGCTCAGAGCTTTGTTCTTCCAACCCTCCTGGGTGATCTCGGTCATGATACGCCTCTCAGATAATCGAATTTCTATCCCAATCCTACGTCGGGCATTGGAACGGTGAAATCAAACAAAATAGCCCCTTCTGGTGAAGGGGCTTATGGCACTAAATCAGAACGCGATAACGCCCAAATGCTCCAATAGCACTTTGATGCCGAGTAGAATCAGCACCACGCCGCCGGCGATCTGCGCCGGCTTCTGCCAGCGGGAACCGAACGCGCGGCCAATGTGTAGGCCCGCAGCGGAGAACAGTCCGGTGACCACACCGATGCTGAGGATGGCGAATGCCGTATGGGCTTTGGTGAACATGAAGGCCAGGCTCACGCCCACGGCGAACGCATCGATGCTGCAGGCCACGGCCAGGGGAAGCATATGCTTCCAATCGAACTGGGCGGTCTCCTTGGAGTTTTCCTCATCTTCTTCGAAGGCTTCGTGAACCATGTTGCCGCCGATGAACACCAACAGGGCGAAGATGATCCAATGGTCGAATTGGGTTACGTATTTGCTGAATGTAGATGCCGCGAAATAGCCGAGAATGGGGAACAGCATCTGGAATCCGCCGAACCAGAGGGCGCTTTTCACGGCTTCTTGTACTCGTACGCGGGATACGGTCAGGCCTTTGCCAATGGATACGGCGAATGCATCCATAGCTACGGAAACAGAAATAAGTAGGATTTGAATGATTATCGAAATCATGGTGTGACAGAAGGTTCATCGCCGGATCACCGCGCGATGGGCCTCGACCAGCGTTCCTACACGCCGCCTACGCCTAGTTGAAAAGACAAAGCACCACTATATCACAAAATACAAGCTCCCTCTGTTGAGGGAGCTGGCGCAGTGAAACTGCGACTGAGGGAGAGTAGAGCGGCTTTGCCACGAATACAACAAAAGGCCCCCGAAGGGGCCTCCTGTTAACGATTCAGAATCGAATCACTTCTCGGAATCAGCGAGATGCTGACGAGCCGCGACGATTTCCTTTTCGGCATGCAATTACGGACGGCCTGCGGCCGACTCAATGCTGGCTCAGCCGCTGTCGCGTCTTCGCACGCCGCCGCCGGAAAGTCCACCGGGCTTTCCTAAAGGAAATCACTTGCCTTCGTTCGCGAGACGCTCACGCGCGGCAATGATTTCCTTTTCGGCGGCGTCAGCACCAGTCCAGTAGTCGCCCGGCAGGACTTCCTTGCCCGGCTCCAGAGCCTTGTACTGCTCGAAGAAGTGCTTGATTTCGGCCTTGTGGTACTCGTTGACGTCGTCGATGTCCTTGATGTCATCGAAACGAACGTCGGCGGGCACGCACAGCACCTTGTCGTCGCCGCCGGCCTCGTCGACCATGTGGTACAGGCCCACGGCGCGGCACTCGACCACGCAGCCCGGGAACACGGAGTTCGGAATCATCACGAGAGCGTCCAGCGGATCGCCGTCCTCGCCCAGGGTGCCGTCGATGTAGCCGTAGTCATCCGGGTAACCCATTGCGGTGAACAGGGTACGGTCCAGGAAGACACGACCGGTCTCGTGATCGACTTCGTACTTGTTCTTGGAGCCGCGCGGAATTTCCACAACGACGTTGAAGGTTTCTGCCATGTCATTTCTCCTTGAAAATCGACAGTTACGTTATCGTCTCACCATAATACCCTGTTTGCGCCTGCAAAACAGGTGCGGAACTCAAGAAACCGTGCTGAGATTATGCCGACACTATGTCTAAACAGACGAAATCCTCCCCTTGAGGGGAGGATTCCTAGCGGTTTACGCGCACGATAAACCCATGCACGTCAACGGCATCACTGTTGCATTACCGTTGCAGTACCGTTGCAGTACCGTTGCAGTACCGCATCACTGCACGGACAGGATGTGGGCCACATCCGCCCAAGGAGCCAGAGACACGTAGTTGTCCCAACCCCACTGGAATTCGCGGCCGGTCAGCTCGTCGCGCACGTTGAGCGGGCGGTCGGTGGGCAGACCCAGCTCGCCGGGTTCCAGGTGAATCATCGACTGGTGTGCGTTGTGTCCATCGAGGTTCACGACCACAATCAACGTGTCCGCTCGGCCGGTACCGGTCAGTTCGGCCGGCGTGTGGCGTGCGAAAGCCAGAATATTCGGGTCGGACGTGGGCAGCACGGTGAGGTTGTGGTAGCTCAACGCGGCCGGGTGGGCGCGACGAATCTTGTTGAGCGCGGTGAGCATCTCGGTCACGCCGTACTGCTTGGCCTTGCTCCAATCGCGAACCTTGACCTCGTACTTCTCGTTGTCGATCTGCTCTTCGAAGCCGGGGCGCTGCTTGTTCTCGATGAGTTCGTAACCGTTGTAGATACCCCAGGACGGCGAGCCCATGGCTGCCAGCACCGCACGCACGCAGTGGCCGGCTACGCCGTTGTCTCGCACGTAAGCGGTGAGAATATCCGGCGTGGTGGGCCAGAAGGTGTTGTGCTGGTAGTAGCCGTCGTCGCCATTGGTGACCGGCAGATACTCTTCCAGTTCGTCCTTGGTGTTGCGCCACGGGAAGTAGCAGTGGGACTGGGTGAAGCCCACGTAGCTCAGGGCGCGCATCATGCCCGGGCGGGTGAATGCCTCGGCCAGGAACAGGATCTCCGGGTGCTTCTTGGTCACGGCGGCAATCACGTCCTGCCAGAAACGCACCGGCTTGGTGTGCGGGTTATCGATGCGGAAGATGGTGACGCCCGCCTCGATCCACAGATTCATGATGCGTTCGACTTCTTTTTCGATGCCGGGCATGTCGGCGTTGAAGTCGATCGGGTAGATGTCCTGATACTTCTTCGGCGGGTTCTCGGCGAAGGCGATGGAGCCGTCCGGCTTGTGGCGGAACCAGTTCGGGTGGGCCTTGACCCACGGGTGATCGGGCGAGCACTGCAGGGCGAAATCAAGCGCGATTTCCAGACCCAGTTCATGTGCACGCTGGCACAGGGCCTTGAAATCGTCCATGGTGCCGAGCAGCGGATCCACGGTGTCGTGGCCACCTAGCTCGGAGCCGATGCCGAACGGTGAGCCCGGGTCATCGGGGCCGGCGACCAGCGTGTTGTTGCGGCCCTTGCGGTTGGTCACGCCAATCGGGAAGACCGGCGGCAGGTAGACGATGTCGAAGCCCTCGGCAGCGGCGCGTTCGAGGCCGGCCATCGAGGTCTTCAGCGTACCCTGAATGATCTTGCCGGTGTTCGGATCGATGGTGGCGCCTTCAGAACGCGGGAAGAACTGGTACCAAGCCGCGAAGCTGGACTTCGGGCGTTCCACCTTGAAGCGCTGGGGCTGGCTGGGGGAGATGCCGTCGCGCAGCGGGTGAGTCTCGTGCAGGGCGGCGATGGTCGGGTTGTCGCCGGCGGCGAGACGATCCTCGGCGCTCAGCGTCTGATCGGCCATGGTCTCAGCGGCCTTCTCCAAGGTCTTGCGATCGCGTGCGGTCAGGCCGGCGTCCGGGGTTGCGGCCCAACGGGCCAGCAGCTCGGCACCGGAATTGAGTGCGTTGTCCACGTAGTCCATCACACGCACCTTGATGCGGGCGTCGTGCAGCCAGGAGACGTACGCGTCTTCCCAACCTTCGATGGTCACGGTCCATTCGCCGAGCTGACGCTTGACGGCCGCGTAGCCATCCTCCCAAGGCTTCAGATCGCTGTGCTCGCCGCACTTGACCATCACGGCCCAACGATCGAGGCCGGGATTTACGCAGGTCATGGCCCGGCGCATGGTTTCCTTGCCGCGCGGGTTGCGCACGATGGCGGTGGCACCCACCTTGGTACGGCCTTCGATGAACACTTGGGCGGTCATCTCAAACGGTTCGCCGAGTTCCACACGGGCGGGGAAGATGCCGCGCTCCTCGGCGGGAGTGATGTCCATGACATTGATGCGGCCGAACTGGCCGGGCTCGTTTGCTTCGATGGACGGTGCGGGGGCTTCGACAGCCAGGCCTTTCAGCGCTGCTGCGGCGCGTGCCGTTTCGGCGCTGACTCTCTTGCGCTTGGTTGCGGGGCTCTTTCGGGCAGAAGTCGCCTTTGACTTCGTTTTCGTGGTGTTGTTATCGGTATTACTAGTGCGCGTGGTCGCGCGATGTTGTACTGCTGCCATAAGGCCCTATTCTAAGGGCTTTTGGGGCTATAGGTCAAAATGTGTGTCCGGCGGTCTAGTCGTTCGACTGCCATTCGACCCTGGTGTGGAACTCGTTCCGGTCGATGCCGGTGCCGTATCTTGCGGGGATGCCGAACGTCTCGTACTGGCCTTGCGGGCTTCTCTTCCATGCCCGCCGGTAGAGGCGCTCGAGTCGTTCGTCGGTCATCGCGTTGGCCGCGAGCCACGCGTCGGTCTCGGGCCGTTCCGTGTGCTGATGGCACCACCGGCAGATCGCCTTCAGCCGTCTGGCCAGCCGCAGTCCGCGGTGGCGGCGCGGCATGTCGCGCAGGCGCGCGTTCCATGATTCGACGAGGTTGTTGGCGGACGGCACCGGGCCGACGGACGCGAGCCCCTCGTCGAGGAACGTGAACGGCCGGCCCTCGCGGATGCGCCTGCGGATCATGCGCCGCGCCTTGACGAGCCTTTGGCGCATGTCGTTCACGCTGCCGTCGGCGTATTCGCTCTCCTCGTCGAGGAACGAGGCGGAGTTCTGCCCCCACCGGTTGTAGGAGACCGGCCATTCGGCCGCGCCGCCCGCGTCCCCGACGCGGGGCAGGGACAGGGCCACCCGGCGCAGCCGTCCGTCCGCCTCGAGCCTGGGCCGCCTGCCGGTCAGCTCGAGGATGTCGGCCTGCACGGGGAACAGGCACCGCTGGATCCTCGTATCCGGCCACGTGGCCTTCGCGGCCTTGAGGACGCCGCCCCCGCCGTCGCACACGAGCACGTCGGGCGGCGCGATGCGCGCCATCAGGCACTGCCATGCCGCCGCTTTCTCGCTTTTGGCGACGTGCCAGCCGATCACGTGCCCGCCGACCACCGCGATCAGGACCACCGCGCCGCGGTGCAGGTGGATGCCGTCCGCATGCACCACATGATGCACCTCGTCCGCCAGGGGCACGGGCGGCCACAGGCCCCACATGAGCTCGCACCGGCGGCGCAGCGCGCGTGCCGGCAGCCGGTGCTCGGCCTGCGATTGTTTCGAGAACAGCCAATCCGGACCGCACCGCAGATCACGGGCGCTGTTGTCGCGCGACTGGGTGCGTGAGCTCCCGCAGCCGGCGTTCCGGCACCGCCACCTGATCCGTCCCGAGCTCGTCCTTCCGTTCCGCTTCATCGGCTCGCCGCACACGGCGCAACAAGGTGTGTTCATCCACCCAATCTGCCACGCCAACTCGAAAGTCACTCAACCGTTGTGCCGCAAGGCCTGACCGGCCATTCCGGACACACATTCCGGCCGACCTCGAGTTCCCCGCCCATACAACTCGAACAGGAGGAACGCCCACTGCCACAAAGGAACACAAGCCAAAACGGACACACATTTTGGCCTATAACCCGGCTTTTGAACATATGTTGCGCATTGTGGATAACTATCAGGTAAACGTTCGGTCAACCGCATGAGGTGGATAACTCGGCGGAAGAGTTATCCACAACTCGCCGGCAAACGGCAAGCTCGGACCACATAGGTCGAAAAACCGGCTGTAGCGAATGAAAATCTGCCATGATCGTGGCCTACCCGCACACAGTGCAGTATGCGGGGAAACGTACCAGGAAAGGACGAATGATGATAACGACATGGCGGCAACGGGGCATGGCCATCGTAGCGATGCTGACCGGTCTGATAATAATGGTGGGAGTGGTGTTCAGCTCGGCGAATACGGCGTATGCCGCGACGTTGACGCCCGCCGACGAAAGATATCACGTGGCGTTTCCATACAACGATACGGAATATTACGTCGGTGTCGCGGGGCTGGACGCTTCGGGCAACAAGTACTACTGCATCGAAGCGGGGAAACTGAGCGACTATGTGATAGGCCCCACCACGGTGCTTGCCTCCGATGAGAACGCCCGGCGTATGGCATG
The DNA here is from genome assembly GCF_041900695.1 of Bifidobacterium sp. 2450. Lineage (NCBI taxonomy): Bacteria > Bacillati > Actinomycetota > Actinomycetes > Bifidobacteriales > Bifidobacteriaceae > Bifidobacterium > Bifidobacterium sp. 2450. Next base: position 157,330 of record NZ_JBHEEA010000005.1, on the reverse strand, counting down.
GATCCTTGACCGGTACCGCGACACGGATGCCACCACCCATGCGGCGATCGGCATCATCGTGCAGGATCATTTCGGGCGCGATCGGGACGAGTGGGCGAGACAGATGGCGGTCATTCAAGGCCGGTACCCCGAGATCGTGGCGAAGGCGGCCCGGATATGGGATCAATCGGCCGGCAAGACGCCTGCGGGCACGACGGTGGAACGCACCGATGCCGAGGCTTTGCGCAGCGGTTCCATCTCGGTGAAAGTGGTGAACCGCGCCGGTGACGCGATCGCGGGAGTGCCGTTCACCGTCACCTTGCAGGGGGCGGCGCGGTTCGTCCAAGGCGGCAACACGTTCTCGGGGGTGTCGACGAGCGCCGGGTCCTCGATCGCGTGGGAGGCGACCGGCGCCGGCGAGGTGACGGCGAACACCACATACGAGTATGGGCGGATGCACGTCATGGACAGCACTCAGGACATGCTGGCCTTTGACTCGATGGCTTCCACTGGCGGCGCGTCGACGACATTTCGGGTGCGTAAGGATTTTGTTCCGGCGGTATCCACCAAGGTCTCCGAGAAGGTGCTTGATGTGGCTTCTCCGGTGTTCGATGACGTGACCAGTGGCGTGGCGGATGCGGACAGTTATTGGGTGCCCGATTTGGAATTGCAGGTCCGCGGATACTATTTCGATGGTCTTGATACGGGCGATGTGGGCAATGTCATTACGCCGAATGCACAAGAGAGTGCCGATGCTTTTCTTGCGCGATTGGCGACTTTGGGTTATGAGCCGGTGGCCTATGGCAAGGCCTCTTTCACCGGGGTGGGGCAGCAGGCACGTGTGCAGGCCATGACCAAGCCGGATGACGGTGCCGCTTACCGGACCAAGCAGAATAGCGGTTTTGGCACATGGGTATGGGTGTTCCGGCGGTCCGAGCAGAGCAAACAGGCGCAGGAATACCTTATCGGCGACTGGATAAGTCCGTTTATGGAGGCTACGGAAAGCAATACAAGTCGCAGGAAGCTAGAAGTCATGTCGACGGTCACCGAGCATTCGGCGGATATCGGTGCCGAGCTCAGCGACACCATTACCGTATCGGGGTTCCCTGCGGATCATGGCCAGTATGCCGGCAACGAAGAGTATGAGTTCGCGGCGGATCGGCCGTATGCGACGGTGAGCGTATGGTGGTCCGGCGATCCCGACAATCCTTCCAATGATGATGCATATAAGCCGTCCGGAGCCGACGTTCCCGAGGAAGACGATAACCATCAGTTATTGGTGACGTGGGAAGTTCCCGCGGTGGACGGCACGTTCAGAATCGGCGCTGGATCGTTGGATGCGCATGGCGCTCCTATGTATCTCACTGCGGAGCGTCATGGCTGGTATGTGTTTGTTTGGACATTTGCGGGGGATGGTCGCGTTTCGCCGGCATCCAGCCGATACGACGATGCTTGGGAACGGGTGCGTGTGCTCGAGCCGTGTGAGCCGGAGGAACCTTGTGAACCGGAGGAACCTGAGGAACCATGTGAACCGGGGGATTCGGATGAGCCGTGTGAGCCGGAAGAGCCGGAGACCCCGGATGAACTCGAGGATCCAGAAACACCGGAAGAGACTGCGGGGCCCAGTCCCGAATCTTCATTGCCCATTACGGGTGGCGATGTGGCGGTTGCGTCGGTCCTGGCCGCAACAGCCCTTGCAGTAGGACTCGTATTGCTGATTATTGTTCGACGCCGTCAGTTGTAGCAGTAATGCGGGCCGGGTCTTGCCAGCTAATTAGGCCATGGTTCCCATAGTTTTTGGCTCGTTGATTGCTGAGAAAACAAAAAAGGTCGGAACCCGATCGGGTTCCGACCTTTTCATGTTGGTAGCGGGGCATGGATTTGAACCATGGACCTCTGGGTTATGAGCCCAGCGAGCTACCGAGCTGCTCCACCCCGCGTCGGCTTGTCTCTCAGACAGCTCTATCTACAATAGGTGCAGATTTCAGAAAGTCAACATCGGCGTGTCGCGTCATCTTCCCACGGTTTTAAAACGTGAATCGGCTCACGCAGCGAGGGTTTTGGGGTGGAGCCGGAGTCGGGGTGATAACGCGCCATAAATGGCCGTTATGGGAATGCCCTGAACCGTTATCCCGAATATTGACATAATAGGAACATGCCTATCAAGATCCCCAGTGGCCTGCCGGCCAGAGATATCCTCGATTCGGAGCGCATCTTCGCTCTGGAGAAGCCCGAGGCGGAGCGTCAGCGCGTCCGCCCGCTCAAACTGGTGATTCTGAACTTGATGCCTAAGAAAATCGAGACTGAAACGCAGCTGCTGCGTCTGATTTCCAAGTCGCCGCTGCAGGTCGAAATCGACTTCATGAAGACCTCCACGCATGAGGCCACGCACGTTTCCGCCGATCATCTCGTCAAGTTCTACGAAAACCTCGATGCGTTCAAAGACAACTATTACGACGGTTTTGTGGTCACCGGCGCGCCTGTAGAGCATATGCCGTTCGAAGATGTGAACTACTGGGACGAGTTCAAGACGATTCTCGACTGGGCCTCCACCCATGTGTTCTCCACCATGTATCTGTGCTGGGGTGCGATGGGCGCACTGTACTACCGCTACGGCATCCACAAGGTGGATTACCCCGAGAAGATTTTCGGCGTATTCCCGCAGTACCTGCAGGACGAATACTGCTTCCTGACCAATGGCTTCGACGAGATTGATCTGCAGCCGCACTCCCGCCTCGCCGGCGTGAACGAAAACGAGGTACGTGCCAACCATGACCTTCAGATCTTGACTTGGGGGCCGCAGTCCGGCCCGGGCCTGATCGCCACGCGTGACTTCTCCGAAGTGTTCGCGCTCGGCCATTGGGAGTACGGCAAGTACACGCTCGCCGAAGAATACGAGCGCGATGTGGCCAAGGGCATGACCAACGTGCCCTTCCCGAAGAACTACTTCCCGCATGACGATCCGAAGCTGGAACCGTTGTTCGCCTGGCGCGCCCACGCCAATCTGCTGTGGCGCAACTGGCTCAACTGGGTGTACCAGACCACGCCGTATGACCTGACCGAGGTGCCGCAGCTCAGGGCTGAGAAGAAGCTCGGTACTGATCGTTCGATTCGGCATGAGCCGGGCGGGCCGCGCCAGGATGATTTCGAGCCGTTCGCCCACGACGGATACGGAGTGATCAGAAGGTAGCGCAAATGCCGCACATCCTCGTATTGTGACTAATAGCGTACAACGCTTGCGCAACATACGAAAAACCTTGCGCCGCCGCCGATTCCAGAAGACGCGCCGGTGTAGTATTGACATTGTCTAGACACAGGCAAATAATCACTCTTCAGTCATTCAGAGCCGAATGCCCAGCGCAGACTCCGTGTCCACGCCCGGCAGACTCCACACCGAGGAGACGAAAAAGACGAAAGTAACGAGCACGTCACATTTGCCTACCCGGTGGGTTTAAACTGACACCTGACATTGAAGAAGCAGGAGGCGTGATATGGTCGGTTCGCTCAGCGCAGGATTGCTGTTGGCTGACGAGGCAGGCGCTCATCTGCCCTCGGTTGATGACTTCCTTCCCCCGGAGATTCTGTTCCAGGGAACTCCGTTTGCCATCAACCGCATTATTTTGATTCGTATCGTGGCAACCATCGTGCTGTTGGTGGTGCTCGGCGTGACCGCAAAGCGCGCCAAGCTCATCCCCGGCCGTTGGCAGGGCGTAGTCGAGTATGGTCTCGACTTCGTGCGCGACAAGGTCGTGTATGAAGTGATGGGTGAGGCCCGCGGCAAGCGTTACGTGCTGATGATTACCACCCTGTTCTTCACGATCTTCATTTTCAACCTGTGCGGCATCATTCCCGGTATGAACATGGCGGCCAACGCCACGGTGGTCATGCCGCTCGTGTTCGCTGTCTGGACACTGATCCAGTACTGGATCGCCGCCATCCGCTCGCAGGGCCTCGGCCACTATCTGCGCCACGAGCTGTTCACCCCCGGTGTGCCGTGGCCGGTCTATTTCCTGCTGGCTCCGATCAACCTGCTTGAGCTGTTGATCATCCGCCCGGCCTCCCTGATCATCCGTCTGTTCACCAACATGGTTTCCGGCCACCTTATGGTCGCCACCTGCTTGGCGTTCGCACAGTTCTGGATGGTTGACGCGGCCAACAAGCTGCAGGGCATCCCGGTGGGTGCGCTGTGGTTCGCCGGTGGTTTCGCCATGACCTGCTTCGAGGCGTTCGTCGCCTTCCTGCAAGCCTACGTCTTCGCGATTCTTTCCACCGTGTACATCAACCTGAGCTTCCCGGAAGAGTGACGGGCGACTAACCCGCCGCTTCCGGTCCCCGGTCTGGGAAAATCGCAGACCGACCAAACCCCAAGATTTATAACGTCGCCAAGTACGTTAGAAAGGAAACACAATGGATATCATCACCCTCGCAGAGGTCGCCGGCAACCTGTCCGTCATCGGTTACGGTCTCGGTGCGATTGGCCCTGGCATTGGTCTGGGCATCCTCTTCGGCAAGGCCATGGAATCCACCGCTCGTCAGCCTGAGATGTCCGGCAAGATCCAGACCATCATGTTCATCGGCCTGGCTCTGATCGAGGTGCTGGCACTGATCGGCTTCGTCGCCGCCCTGATTCTCTGATCTGCGCAGATAAACAGACGAAAACCGATTATGTCCATCACTGAAAGGAGGGCTTGATGACACAAGCAGCAAGCGGGATTGACCTGTTCATTCCTGAGGTTTATGACATCGTATGGTCGCTGATCATTCTTGTCATCGTTGCGGTGTTCTTCTACAAGTTCTTCATGCCGAAGTTCAATGCGATCTTCGACGAGCGTGCCGCCAAGATTCAGGGCAACATCGCCAAGGCGGAGCAGGCTAAGAAGGACGCCGACGAGGCCAAGGCCAAGTATGAGGCCCAGCTGAGCACCGCCCGTGTGGACGCCGCCAAGATTCGCGACGACGCCCGTGCGGAAGCGTCCCACATCATCGCCGACGCTCGTTCCCGCGCCGAGTCCGATGCGGCCCAGATCACCGCATCCGCACAGCGCTCGATTGAATCCCAGCACCAGCAGGCCATCGTCTCGCTCAAGGGCGAGGTCGGCGCACTTGCCACCGCCTTGGCCGGCAAGATCCTCGGTGCCAAGCTGGAAGACAGCGACGTGCAGTCCTCGATGATCGATTCGATGATCGACAACCTGGGCGCCAAGAAGTGATCGTGACCATCCGTAACCAGAAAGGGAGGTGACCATGCGAGGAGAGGCATCACGTATTGCAGACCGCGAGTCGCGTGATTCGCTGGCCCCGAAACTGCGCGACACCCGTGAGGACGCGTGGCGGATCGGCAACGAACTGTTCACGATCACCAAGGTGTTCGATGGCAGCATTCAGCTGGAGCGTGCACTGACCGACCCGTCCCGCCCGGTCGCCGACAAGGTGGCCGTCCTGAAGGAACTGCTCGGTGGCAACGCGCATCCGATGACCATGGAGATCATGACCGACTTGGTCTCCCGCCGTTGGAGCCGTGTGCGCGACATCGCCAACGCGGTGGAGGACTTCGGCGTGGACGCCATGATGTACTATGCGGACGCCACCGACGCCACGCTGCAGGTATCCATCGAGCTGTCCGAGCTGCATTCCGCACTGCTGAACCTGCCGGTCGTCCGCTCCAAGCTGTACGACTACCAGGCCACCAGCGAGGCCCGCGTGAGGCTGTTCCGCGAGGTGTTTTCCGGCAAGACCCTGAACAAGGTCACCATGAGGCTCGCCGAACACGCCACCTGCAACCTGCGCCGCCGCCGCTACTTGGAGACCATCCAGTGGCTGATCAACAAGTTCTCCCGCCACATGGGCGAGTCGATGGTCACCGTGACCACCGCCACCCCGCTGAAGAAGGAGCAGATCAAGCGACTGGTCGAGGTCTACTCCGCCAAGGTGGGCCGTCAGGTGCACATCAACTCGGTGGTCGACCCGACCGTGCTGGGTGGCATGCGCATCCAGGTGGGCGACGAAGTCACGGACAACACCGTGGTCGCGCAGCTGCAGAACCTGCATCGCAAGGTGCAGACGGAGGCGACTCCGGCCTGACCGGCCGAGTCCATCCGTCCAACACCACACACAAGCAAAGACTTGACTGAACAATAACCAATAGAAGGAGTGATCATGGCAGAACTGACCATCGATCCCGCCTCGATTCGCAAGGCCCTCGACGACTTCGTGTCGTCGTACAAGCCGAGCGACACCCCCACCCAGGAAGTGGGCTATGTCGCCACGGCCGGTGACGGCATTGCGCACGTGACGGGATTGCCTGGTTGCATGGCCAATGAGCTGCTGACGTTCGAAGACGGCACGCTCGGCCTGGCGTTCAACCTTGACGCCCGTGAGATCGGCGTGGTGATCCTCGGCGATTTCGCTGGAATTGAGGAAGGCCAGGAAGTGCGACGCACCGGCGAAGTGCTCTCCGTGCCCGTCGGCGACGGCTATCTCGGCCGCGTCGTGGACCCGCTGGGCAAGCCGCTCGACGGCCTCGGCGAGATCCAGGGCATTGAGGGTCGTCGTATCCTCGAAGCCCAGGCCCCCGACGTGATGCACCGCCACCCGGTCGACGAGCCGCTGTCCACCGGCCTCAAGGCCATCGACGCGATGACCCCGATCGGCCGCGGCCAGCGCCAGCTCATCATCGGCGACCGCCAGACCGGTAAGACCGCCATCGCGATCGATACCATCATCAACCAGAAGGCCAACTGGGAATCCGGCGACCCGAAGAAGCAGGTCCGCTGCATCTACGTGGCCATCGGCCAGAAGGGCTCCACCATCGCCTCGGTGAAGCAGAGCCTGGAAGACGCCGGTGCCATGGAGTACACCACCATCGTGGCCTCCCCGGCAGCCGATTCCGCTGGCTTCAAGTACATCGCCCCGTACACCGGCTCGGCCATCGGCCAGCACTGGATGTACAACGGCAAGCATGTGCTCATCGTCTTCGATGACTTGTCCAAGCAGGCAGAGGCCTATCGTTCGATTTCCCTGCTGCTGCGCCGCCCGCCGGGGCGTGAAGCCTACCCGGGTGATGTGTTCTACCTGCACTCCCGCCTGCTCGAACGTTGCGCCAAGGTCTCCGATGATCTGGGCGGCGGTTCGATGACGGGTCTGCCGATCGTCGAGACCAAGGCGAACGATGTGTCCGCCTACATCCCGACCAACGTGATCTCCATCACTGACGGCCAGATCTTCCTGCAGTCCGATCTGTTCAACGCCAACCAGCGCCCCGCCGTGGACGTCGGTATCTCCGTCTCTCGAGTCGGTGGCGCCGCACAGACCAAGGCTCTGAAGAAGGTCTCCGGTACGCTGAAGATCTCCCTGGCACAGTACCGTTCGCTGGAATCCTTCGCCATGTTCGCCTCCGATCTGGATGCGGCTTCCAAGGCCCAGCTGACCCGTGGTGCCCACCTGACCGAGCTGTTGAAGCAGCCGCAGTTCCACCCGTACTCGCCGGAACAGGAAGTCGTGTCCGTATGGACCGGCACCCATGGCAAGCTCGACGACCTCGACCTAAAGGACGTCCTTCCGTTCGAGCAGGGACTGCTGGACTACATCGACCACAACACCGATATCCTCAAGACCATTCGCGAGACCGAGGAATTCACCGCCGACACCGAGGCTGCCCTCGATAAGGCCGTGGACGAGTTCCGTTCGACGTTCGTCTCTTCCGCCGGCAAGCCGCTGGTCGAGAAGAAGCCGGACGTTGACAAGGCCGCGCCGGTTGATCAGGAAAAGATCGTGGCGGGAGAAAAGTAAGCCATGGGCTCGCAACTCGCATTGAAATCACGCATCCACTCCACCGAGTCGTTGGCGAAGATCTTCAACGCTCAGGAGATGATCGCGTCTTCGCATATCGCCAAGGCCCGTGATGTGGCCCTGAACGCGAAGCCGTACACCGATGCGATTTTCGATGCCGTGCAAGCGTTGGTGGCCCACACCCATATCACGCATCCGATCGCGGTGAAGGACGAGAAGAACCCGCGCGTGGCTGTTCTCGCCCTCACCTCGGATCGTGGTATGGCCGGCCCGTACACCTCTTCGATTATCCGTGAAACGGAGTCGCTGCTGTCCCGCCTCGATGCGGCAGGCAAGCAGCCGGAGCTGTTCGTGTACGGGCGTCGCGGTTCGACGTACTACAAGTACCGTAATCGTGACATCGCGGTGACGTGGGAAGGCGACACCGACCAGCCCGGCGTGGAAATTGCTGAAACGATCTCCAACACTTTGATGGACGCCTACATGAAGCCGGCTGAGAAGGGTGGAGTTTCCGAACTCTACATCGTCTACACCGAGTTCATCAACATGGTGGTGCAGAAGGTGCGCGTGCTGCGCATGCTGCCGGTCGAAATCGTGAAAAACGAGACCAAGGTGCCCGATCCTGATGAAGAGGCACCGGCTACTGCGGATGTCGCTCCGCTGTATACTTTCGAGCCCAGCCTCGAAAAGGTACTGGACGCGATTCTGCCGAAGTACATTCAGTCCCGCATCCACGAGTGCCTGCTGACCGCGGCCGCGTCGGAAACCGCAAGCCGCCAGAACGCCATGCACACGGCAACCGACAACGCACGAAACCTGATCGACGACCTTACGCGCAAGCTCAACGCTTCCCGCCAGGCCTCGATCACCCAGGAACTTACCGAAATCATCGGCAGCGCTGACGCGCTGACCAAGAAGGAAGAGTAGGAACGCATATGGCTGACAACCAGACCACTGCGGCCGAGCCTACCAACGGTCGCGTCACCCGCGTCCAGGGCTCGGTTATCGACGTTGAATTCCCGGTGGGTCATCTGCCCGACATCTACAACGCCCTGAAAGTAACGATCGTCAACACCGGCGCCAAGGAAGAAGGCGAGGCGAAGGAGACCGAGATCACCCTCGAGGTCGAACAGCACCTCGGTGATTCCACGGTCCGTTGCGTCGCTTTGAAGCCCACTGACGGCCTGGTCCGTGGTGCCTCCGTCTCCGACACCGGCGCCCCGATCTCCGTGCCGGTCGGCGACGTGACCAAGGGCCACGTCTTCGACGTGTCCGGTAACATCCTCAACAAGAAGCCGGATGAGACCATCACCGTCTCTGAGCGTTGGCCTATCCACCGCAACCCGCCGGCCTTCGATCAGCTGGAGTCCAAGACCCAGATGTTCGAAACGGGCATCAAGGTCATCGACCTGCTGACTCCGTACGTGCAGGGCGGCAAGATCGGTCTGTTCGGTGGTGCAGGTGTGGGCAAGACCGTGCTGATTCAGGAAATGATTCAGCGCGTGGCTCAGAACCACGGTGGCGTGTCCGTGTTCGCGGGCGTCGGCGAGCGTACCCGTGAGGGTAACGATCTGATCGGCGAAATGGCCGAGGCCGGCGTGCTTGAGAAGACCGCACTGGTCTTCGGCCAGATGGATGAGCAGCCGGGTACCCGTCTGCGTGTCCCGCTGACCGCACTGACCATGGCAGAGTACTTCCGTGACGTGCAGAACCAGGACGTGCTGCTGTTCATCGACAACATCTTCCGCTTCACCCAGGCCGGTTCCGAGGTGTCCACCCTGCTGGGTCGTATGCCTTCCGCCGTGGGTTACCAGCCGAACCTGGCCGATGAGATGGGTTCCCTCCAGGAGCGCATCACCTCGACCCGTGGTCACTCGATCACCTCGCTGCAGGCCATCTACGTGCCGGCCGATGATTACACCGACCCGGCCCCGGCCACGACCTTCGCCCACTTGGATGCAACCACCGAGCTGTCTCGTGACATTGCCTCCAAGGGTATCTACCCGGCTGTGGACCCGCTGAGCTCCACCTCGCGAATCCTCGATCCGCGTTACGTGGGCCAGGCTCACTACGACTGCGCCAACCGCGTCAAGGCGATTCTGCAGCGTAACAAGGAGCTGCAGGACATCATCGCCCTGATCGGTATCGACGAGCTCGGCGAAGAGGACAAGACCACTGTGAACCGTGCTCGTAAGATCGAGCAGTTCCTCGGCCAGAACTTCTACGTGGCTGAGAAGTTCACCGGTCGTCCCGGCTCCTACGTGCCGGCCGACGAGACCATCGAAGCCTTCACCCGCATCTGCGACGGCGTGTACGACGACGTCCCGGAGCAGGCGTTCTCCGGCATCGGCGGCATCGACGACCTCGAAGAGAAGTGGCACAACATGCAGAAGGAACTGGGTGCGTGATGGCTGCGGAAAAAACCACGATGAAGGTCAACATCGTCGCCGCTGACCACCCTGTGTGGCACGGCGAGGCGACGAGCGTGACCATTCCCGCCTCTGAGGGCGGCATGGGCATCCTGCCCGACCATGAGCCTGTGCTCACGGTGATCAAGCAGGGTACGCTCACCGTGGTTGAGCCCGATGGCGATCGCCACATGTTCGAGGTGACCGACGGATTCATTTCCTTCGACTCGAACAAACTCACCGTGGCGGTCGAGCGCGGCCACGACGTCCAGTACTCCGGCATCGCCGAGTGATCTGAACCAACTCCTTAAGGGGCTCTCTGGTTTTCCAGAGAGCCCCTTTTGCTATGTATGCCATGTGTTGCGCTACAGTGGTGGCCTATGCGAGTTATTGTTGCCGACTGTTCGGCCGAGTATTCGGGCCGCCTCAACGCCTCACTGCCCCTGGCCAAGCGCGTATTGCTGATCAAGGCCGATTCCAGCCTGTTGATTTTCTCCGAATTGGGCTCCTACAAGCCGCTGAACTGGATGACCGCGCCCTGCACGATTCGTGAGATCGACCCAGCCGCCAAATCCGCGCAACATTCCCGGGAAAGTGTCGCCGCTGGTGAGCCGGAAAAGGTGCTACGTGTCAGCGCCGACAAGGGTTCGGACATTCTTGAAGTGACGCTGCAGCACATCTACTCCGACCAAACCTATGATCTGGGCGAAGATCCGGGTCTCATCAAGGATGGCGTGGAAGACCATCTGCAGCGCTATCTGGCCGAGCAAATCGAGCGAATCGGCAAGGGAGCCAAGCTGGTGCGTCGCGAATACCCTACCGCTATTGGTCCGGTAGATATTATGGCCGTGAATGCCGAGGGCGAGCATGTGGCTGTGGAAATCAAACGTCACGGCGGCATTGATGGCGTCGAGCAGCTGACTCGCTACTGCGAACTGCTCAATCGAGATCCGCTGCTGGCCCCGGTGCACGGCATCTTCGCCGCACAAACCATCACGCCGCAAGCCCAGGTCTTGGCCAAAGACCGCGGCTTCACCTGCCTCATCCTCGATTACGACGATATGAAAGGCACCGAGGACGACAGTCTCAGGCTGTTCTGATTGTTCTTGGCTTCCCTCTTGAAGGGGAGTTTTCGAACGCATATAGAGAGACTGAGGGGAGACCATCACGGTATATCCCGTGAGGCCTCCCCTCAGTCAGTTTCGCTGCCAGCTCCCCTCTTAGGGAGAGCCAGAGAGATTGTTTAGTACGCGGCGAGAATATCGATTACGAAGACCAACGTGGAGTTGGCGGGAATCGAACCTTGCTCCTTATCTCCATAGGCCTGATCCGGCGGAATCACCAGCAGAACCTGAGAGCCGACGGTCTGGCCGACCAGACCCTTCTGCCAGCCCTCGATAACCTGATGCTGGCCGCTGGAATCGCTGAACAGATCGGCGTCGATTGTGGAATCGCGATCCCAGGACGAATCGAACTGCTTGCCATTCGTAAGCCAACCGGTGTACTTGACCACCACGGTGTTCTTGTCGGTCAGCTTGGCGCCGTTACCCTTGATCAGCGTCTGCGAGATCAGCGAATCAACCGAACCCTGACCGTTCATGTCGATGGACGGCTTGCCATTCTTGGCGCGCGTCACCTTCGGCAGATTGGCCGGCACATCCTTGACTTCCTCGCCAGTGGCCTTCTCCAAGTCCTTGGATTTGGACACAAACGTCATCGCCAGGATGTAAGAGTACCCGGACGAATCCTGAGCGTTGACGCCAAAGCCAATCGTGGTGTTGATCTTGGCACCCTTGATCTGGTTGTAGTAGGTCGAGGAGAGGGTCTTGGAATCCACCTTCAGCGAGCAATCCGGCATGTTCTTGGTCCAGGTGTCCATGAGCTCGGTTCCGTCTTTAACGTTGAGCGCGATGCCTTGGGCGCAGACGCGGTCGCCCTCCTCGATCACGTCGCCATCGCCCTTCTGCAGCACCACATAAGAGCCGTCGAACACGGTCATCGGCGTATTAAAGGAGATGGTCGGCTTCTCGCCGAGCTTGCCCTTGGCGGTCACGCCGGCAATTTGGCCCTTCTTGTCAGAAGAGTCGGAAGATGAAGAGGAATCGGAAGAAGAGGATTTCGAGTCCGAGCTCGAACTGGAGCAGGCGGCCAGCGACACACACATCGCCAGCGAGCAGGCAAGAGCAACGGCCTTGCCGAAGGGAGATAACATAGACTTAATAGACTTACGCATGACACACCACCCTACTGGTAAACCTTGATTTTCTGCGCTCCTAGGTAATAAACAGGTGAAGATTGTAGAATGGTTAAGTTATGAGTGCTGAAGAACAGACTACAAGACCGGATAAGGACGCCAAGCGTCCATCCCGTCATGCCAAAATCATGCGTGGAGTGGTGACGCCTATCTTCGGCCTATTGGCCGTGGCGGCTGTGGTGTTGGGGTACATGAATGCCACGATGTGGAAGCCCTCCACTGAAATCACCGCTTCCGCAACCATGAGCGGCTCCCGGTATGCCGTCACTGATCCGAATGTGCTGACCTTGTTGGATCAGAATGCCACGATAACCGTGGACTCGGGATCCTCTCAGGACGAGGCGTGCGTGGCGTTGGGTTCGTCCAAGGATGTTGCCGGATGGGTCGCGTCCGAGAAGTCCTATACCCGCATCACCGGATTGGCATCATGGAGCGAGCTGAGCACCCAGAAGGGAAGCAGCACGAGTCAGGGAGCGCCTACCAGTGCCGATGACGCGGTGTCGTTCAAGGATTCCGATATGTGGACTGCCGTGAAATGCGGCACTGGGTCCGTTTCGCTGAAGAGCAAGAAGGCCGGCGCCTCGACGGTAGCCATTATGGATTTGGGCGAAAACGCCACCAACGCCAAGGTGCAGCTGCACTGGGTGCGCTCCGAAGTGCCGGACTTTGCGATGCCGTTCTATCTGTCCGGCGGATTGCTGGCCGTGCTGGCCGTACTGTGCGCCTCCGTGTTCGCCATGCCGCCGCATAAGCGCCGCAAGCGCATGGTGGAAGGCACGGCAAGCGCCGTAATTGAGGAAGAGGCACCCGCCAGCATCGCAGTGTCCGGGAAGCCGGATGGTGCAAGTCGACGTAATCGTCGCCGCCACGCCACACATCGGCGTTCGGGCCGTGCGTTCTCGCAATCTGAAGCCACCGAAACACCGGTTATCATCGACCCAAGTTCGCGTAACCTGGTCGCCGACCAGCAGACCGGTGCCGAAAGCGGCGCTGAGACCGGCTTCAGCGCCGGCGATAACGAATCGACTTCGGTAATCACCCCTGACGAACTGCAGGCCTACTTCTCCCGCTTGGCCCAAGAGGTCAATACCGGAGACGACTCGGCCGATGACGGACAGGAGGAAAGCTGATGAACAAGCGATGGAACAAACTGTGTGTGTCCGCCCTCGCCTGCGTGGCGTTGGTCGTGCCGTTGACCGCCTGTGAAGGCCAACTGCCGACGCCGGCTGCTGATACCTCCACCAAGGTTGCGCCGGATTTGACCGAGGCGCAGGAGAAGAAGATTCGTCTGAAGATTCTCAAGACGATCGATAAAGCCGATCAGGCCAAGAATCCCGATGGGTATGCGACCGTTATGGGCGGGCCCCAGCTGGACATTCGCATCAGCCAGACCACGATCAATCAGCGTGGCGGCGGTATGTCCGAATATGCGACCATTCCCAAGGACATCGCCCAGACGGTGATTCCTACGGACGACGGATGGCCTCGCTCGGTGTTCACCATCACGACCACCACCGAAGATCAGCAGTCCAAGCGTTTGCTGGTCTTCGATCAGGAATCCGCCCAGCAGAATTACAAGCTGATGGCTATGGCTCGACTGTTTGAGGGCGCCAAGCTGCCAAAGTTCGAGATTCCGACTATTGGCTCGCAGATGGGCACCGCAAAGGATGAGAAGCTGGTGGCCACTCCAGCCGATGCCTTGACCCAATACGCCGATGTGCTGCAGAACGGCTCCAAGAGCCAATACGCTTCCAAGTTCGCAGACGATTTGCTGCGCCAGGAACTGGCCAATACCACGGTCAAGGTGCAGGAAGGTATGCAACGCAACAACGGTACGCAAGAGCAAAAATTCACCGCTGTGCCTGAACAGATGTGGGTGATGCGTGCTGCAGACGGTGCCGGTGATCTGGTGGTTGGCCGTATTAACGGCGAATGGACTCGCAAGGCAGGGGATGGCCGCGAATCGCAGCCGGCTTCCGACGACGAGAAGGCGCTGTTCAATAGCGACAAGTACACCAGCACCATGAAGGTCACGTATGTGAACGTGGTGGCCTTGTACATTCCGTTGGCAAGTTCCGGTGAGCAAATCACCGCAGTGGGCGCCGACCGTCAGCCGGTAAAGGTCGAAGCGCTGTAATTGTTGCCGCCACCCACCGCGCGGTTAACGCCCCACCACGATGTGATTCGTCCACCACGATGTCGATAAAATTTTACCTTTCGCATAATGGTGCCGTTTGGGGTCACATCGTGGTGGGCGTTTTGCTACGTGGTGGGAATTTCACCGCGTAGTGGAAGAATCCCTACGTGGTGGGAATTTCACCGCGTAGTGGAAAAATCCCTACGTGGTGGGAATCGGCATTACAATCAATGTCAGCAAATGTGATTGTTGTTGTACGCGAATCGCGTGGAATCGGGAGGCATTATGGCAGAGCAGCAGTTCAATCCGGGGGTCTCATTGGCGGGCGCCGTCGATTTGGAGGCGCTGAAGCATCAGGTCAAGGCCGAGCCCGGACAAGCGGGCGGCGCGCCTGCCGCTGGTGGGTACGTGATCGACACCACCGAAAACACCTTCCAGGCAATGGTGCAGACTTCTGCGACCTTCCCGATCCTGCTGCTCTTGTGGGTGCCGACCGATGACCGCCTGTTCCCGATGGCCCGTGCACTGGGCGACGCGGTGAATGCCCTGAACGGCCAGATTCAGCTCTCCCGTATCGATATCTCGTCCAATCCCTCGATCGCCCAAGCGCTGCAGGTGCAGGGCGTGCCCGCACTGTTCGCGTTGATTGCCGGCCGTCCGATGCCGCTGTTGCAGGGCCTTCCGGGTGACGACGAGCTCAAGCAACTTACCGACGAGGTGGTTCCGAAGATCATTCAGGCCGCCGCGCAGTCTGGTGTGAACGGTACCGCGCCGTACTCGGGTGATCCTGATTCCGATGCCGCCAAGAGCGCTGGTGCCACCGGTGCCGTCGCGGGTGCTGAGCAGGTGCCGCCGGAGCATGCCGAAGCCCATCGTTTGGCCGAGGAGGGCGATTACGCCGGTGCCGCCGCCGAATACGAGCGCGTGCTCGAATCCGACCCGTCCGATGCACTGGCCGCCCGTGAACGTGCGAAGGCGCTGTTGCTGGCCCGCTCCGGGGCCGCTGATGTACGTGACGTACGTGCCGCTGCCGCCGCAGCACCGGACGATGTGGAAGCGCAGTTGGCCGTGGCTGATATCGACATGATTGGTGGCCAGATTCAAGACGCTTTCGACCGTTTGCTGGACTTTTTGGCCGCCGGGCACAAGGCCGATATCGAGCAGGTTCGCAAGCGTCTGCTCGAATACTTCGCCATCCCCGAACCCACCGACCCGCGTCTGACCCGCGCCCGCCGTCGCCTAGCCACCCTCATGTACTAAGTGGTTTTGGCTCCCCTCTTTGAGAGGAGCTGTCATCGTAGATGACTGAGGGGAACTCACGAGCGTACTCGATTGCTTTTTCCCTAAACCATCCGATTCTTCCCGAAATACTGCTGGAACCTTGGCCCCTCCAGCGCCAGCTCCTCCTCGAAATCATCCGCCCACTTACAGAACGGACGGTTGGCGAGACCATCGTTATTGAATCGCGCCTGATCGGTGATTTCGGTGATGCAGAATTTCGGAATCGTCAGATTGGTAACCGGCCCGGATCGTTCGGCCTCGGCTACGATGAGCGGCGCATTCGGCCCGCCGAACACATCCACGCTCCAGCCGTCTTCCGCAATCCACACGGAATACCGGTTCTTGATGATTACCGAGCCGCCGCGCTTGATGAGTTCGGCCGCGATACGCGTATCGATTTCGCGCTCGACTTCGTAGCGCGTGCCGCCCACGGACGGACCTTTGACGGTGACATATGCTTCCGAGAACCGGTCGCGGTATTCGTCCAGCACGGCCACCGGATTTATGTCGGGCGTCATGTCGACGTGAACCTTGTGCGAGACCAGCCGCACGCGCAAGGCGTAATTGTCGGCATGCACGTAGTAGCTCTGAATGATGAGGGTCGGGGCGTCGCCGTCGTCGTATTCCGCCGGCAGCTCGCGGCAGAAGAAGCGGCGTTCGTATTCGAAGTCATCTGTAGGTTCCGACATAACCCCATTGTAGAGCCGATAATGGCGATTTTCTCGTTATTTTGGCGACGTATGTGCCGCATGCAACGTGATGTGGTGTACAGTAAAGAAGTTGCTCGGGTTTGTAGCTCAGTGGATAGAGCGTCTGTCTCCGGAACAGAAGGTCGTGGGTTCGATCCCCATCAAGCCCACCAGCATGGCTTTCGGCTAACCGCCGGAAGCCTTTTGCATATTCGGCGCGTGCAAGGCTGGTGATGCTGGCTCGCTTGGGTCGTGGAAAAACCGCCCGGTTTGGCGAGAAAGATAGCCGAATCGTCTGGAATCGTCTGGAATAGCAAGGAATAGTCTGTTGATGGCCGTATGCCGGGCATCATGCGCGCTAAACGCGACTTCGCTCAGTAGACTGCTACGTAATCGGCATTGCCAATCGTTGCTGATCGTGCGATTGGTCGTAGCCGGTGGTAATGTGTACCGGCGCCGGCCGCAGCAGGTGGGCGCCCCCAAGATGAGAAGGAGCACAATATGAGCGAAAAGATGGAAGCCGTAACCACTTCCGAGGCGCCGGCCGCGCTGGGCGCATACAGCCAGGCGGTGAAGGCCAATGGTTTCGTGTTCGTATCCGGCCAGCTGGGCATTGATCCGGCCACCGGCGAACTGGCGGGCGAGACCGCTGGAGAGCAGGCTGCACAGGCGCTGAAGAATATTAAGCACATTCTCGACACTGCCGGTACCGGCATTGAGTATGTGTGCCGTGCCACCATCTACCTGAAGAACGTCGAGGACTTCAAGGAAGTGGACGCACGTTACGCTGAGGCGTTCATCGGCTCCGTCAAGCCCGCCCGCGTGGCCTTTGGCAACAACATGATTCCCAAGGGCGCGCTCGTGGAGATTGACGCCATCGCGGTGGAGTGATTCGAACGTTTCCCCGGCGGCCCGTCTGCGCGCATGGTGTGTGCAGACGGGCCGCCGCGTATTGTGCGACGCATTCCCGGGAATGTCGCGCTGGAATCGTTGGGCGGTGGTCCGTGCCACAATAGAGACCATGGCATCCAAAGGAAAACCGTCGCCGCGTTCGGCCGTGAGCCCGCTGAGTGATGAGCAGGTCAAGCGTCTGGCCACCCGCCACACGCTTGTGGACTCGACACAGTATTACCCGACCGGCCCTCGCACGCCCAATCAGCCGGAAATCAACGCCCAGAATCCCAAGGCCACCAAACGACTGCTGGGAGGGGTGTCCATTGTGTTCCGCGCCAGCTGCAAGACCAAGGCCTGGGGCTTGGAACAGGTGCCGGAAACCGGACCGTTCATCACCGCCGCCAGTCATATCACCATGTTTGATGTGTTCGTGCCGATGATGAGCCTGTTCCACATGGGCCGCCGCCCCCGTTACATGGCCAAGGCCGAGATGGCGAAGTGGCCATTGATCGGCAAGTGGTTCCAGTTGGTCGGCATGCAGCCGGTGCAGCGTCATTCGGGCAAGGCCAAGCAGATCGAAGAGACCTCGATTGATATTCTGACGTCCGGCCGCCCGCTGACGGTCTGGCCGGAAGGCACCGTGACCCGCGACCCGAAAAAGTGGGTGATGAGCATTAAGGAGGGCGTGGGATATATCGCCCTTGAATCCTCGCGCAGACTGGGGCATCAGGTGCCGCTGTACCCGGCGGTGACGTGGGGTGCCGCCTCCATCAACCACTGGTGGCCATGGCCGCGCAAAAACGTGGTGATGTGCTATGACCATGCGCTCGATTACTCCGATCTGCTTGCCGACATGGACTCATGGGGTGAAGAGCCGCCTGCCGAGGCCGTGAACGAGCTGATGTGGCGCGTGCTCAAACGCATGAACACAGTACTGGAGGAAATTCGTGGCGAGCAGTTCCCCGCTGAAGGCTACTGGGACTACCGCAGCATGAGTCGTGAGCCTTGGCCGGAAGCCGGCGGCCCGTTCCCGGCTGAGAAGTAGCCGCACCGGTTCCCGTACGGGGAGCCTAGGCGAGTAGCATGGCACAAGATTGTGCCGATGAAGTTGCGCGACAAGCGAAGGTAGGAATTTGATATGGGTAAAAATATAACGGTTCTCGGTGCAGGAGCATGGGGTACTGCTTTCGGCCAAGTGCTGGCGGACGCCGACAACACGGTGACCATGTGGGCCAAGGAGCAGCAGATCGTCGAGGGCATTCGCGATCACCACCACAACGCCGTGCGCCTGCCGTCCGTCGAAAAGTTGCCGGACAGCATGACCGCCACTGGGGATCGCGCCGAAGCCGTCAAGAACGCGGACATCGTAGTCGTGGCCATCGCCGCGCAGTTCGCACGCGTGGCCCTCGTCGAATTCAAGGGACTGATTCCCGATCACGCCATCGTCGTCAGCCTGATGAAGGGCATCGAGCGTGGCACCAACAAGCGTATGGACGAAGTCGTCCGCGAATCCCTTGACTTGCCGGCCGACCGGTTCGCCGCCATTTCCGGACCGAACCTGTCCAAGGAAATCGCCGATCGTCATCCTGCCGCCACCGTGGTGGCTTGCACGAACCTCGATAATGCCACGAAGGTGGCCGAGGCATGTACCACCTCCTATTTCAAGCCGTTCGTGACCACCGACGTCATCGGCCTGGAAATGTGCGGCAGTCTGAAGAACGTGACCGCGCTGGCCGTGGGCATGGCCCGTGGTGCCGGCTACGGTGAGAACACCGCAGCCATGATCGAAACTCGTGGACTGGCCGAACTGACCGCGCTGGGCGTAGCCGCTGGCGCCGATCCCAAGACCTTCTTCGGCTTGGCCGGTGTGGGCGATCTCATCGCCACCTGTGGCTCTTCGCTGTCTCGTAACTATACGTTCGGCGCGAATCTCGGCAAGGGATTGACGGTCGAAGAGGCCACCAAGGTCAGCAACGGTGTGGCCGAAGGCGTGCCCACCACGGATGCGGTGGTGGCTCTTGGCGATCAGCTTGGTGTGCCGACCCCGTTGGCGTATCAGATGAGCCGCGTGCTGAACGAAGGCATTTCCTGCTCGGAGATGCTTGCCGGACTGTTCGGGCACGAGGTTACCGGCGAATAACGAGAGAAGCGACGTATACGTGGCGTATACGTTGTACGTGCAAAGTCGCGTGGCGTATACGTCGTTGGCGTGCGCGAGTAGACTGGTGTGCGTCTCTTGTGCGCGGCGGTTCGAGCGCGGTTCGGTCCGGTTGGCGGTGCAAAGCATAGGCTTGAAAACGGTTGTAGTTTCAACAAAAGGATGGTTATGGCCAAGAAGCGTGTTGTGGTGCTCTATGGTGGGCGTGCAGACGAGCATTCGATTTCCTGCGTCTCCACTGCCGGTGTGCTGGGGGCCATGGACACTGAACGGTTCGAGCCGATTCCGGTCGGCATCACCAAGGACGGCAAGTGGATCATCAACGGCGAAGATCCTCGTGGCTGGAACTTGGACGGCGGCGAGCTGCCGACCGTACAGATCACCCCGGAATCGCGCCCGGTGATGCTTGACCCCTCTCGCGGACAGGACGGTTTCTTCGTCGGCGAGCCCAGCCACATCAATTCCGCCGATTCCGGCTTCGGCACCAGCTTCGTCAGCATGTCCGACCCGGAAATGCACCATGTGCTGACCTCCCTTGGCCATGTGGACGCGGTACTGCCGGTGCTGCACGGCCCCTATGGCGAGGACGGCACGGTTCAAGGCCTGCTGGAAATGATGGGTGTGCCGTACGTGGGGTGCGGAGTGTTTGCTTCCGCCGCCTGCATGGATAAGCATTACACCAAGGTGGTGCTGGGTGCCGCCGGCATTCCCACCGCGCCCGGTGTGACGGTCGATGCGCGCAACTTCACCGCCGCCGATGTGCTTGCCAAGATCGAGGATGCCGGTCTTGCCTATCCGCTGTTTGTCAAGCCTTCGCGCGCAGGTTCCAGCTTCGGTGTGACCAAAGTCGAGAAAGCCGATGACCGCGAGACCCAGCAGGATCGTCTGGCCGCCGCCATCGCCACCGCCGGCGAGCACGACTGGAAGGTGCTCGTCGAACAGGGGATTGATGGTCGCGAAATCGAATGTGCCGTGCTGTGCCCGAAGGCCGGTGACGAGCCCGAGGCCAGCTGGCCCGGCGAAATCGTGCTCGATCATCAGAACGACGACCAGTTCTACGATTTCGACTCCAAGTACATGGATGCCTCCGCCAGCCACGTGGAAGTGCCGGCCAATCTGCCGGTCAGCGTGCTCGGGGACGTGCGTGACGTGGCCCGTCGCGCGTTCAAGGCCGTGGATGGTGCCGGCTTGAGCCGTGTGGACACCTTCGTGACGCCTGATGGCGCGGTGATGGTCAACGAAATCAACACCATGCCCGGCTTCACGCCGATTTCCATGTACCCCAAGGCTTGGGATGCCACCGGAGTGAGCTACACCGAACTCATCACGCGATTGATTGAGGGCGTGCTGAGGTAAGTGTAGTGCGGAATCGGCCGCAGGCCGGTTCCGCTATTGACACATCACCCATACCTGTCAGTAATTCATGCCAAGTTTTCCTAAGTTCAACAGGCGTACGGCAAATGGCGAACGCAATTCACTTGCGCGCCAGTGTCAGGACAGATTAGGCGCATAGTTTCTTTTCTCGGATTCACGGGCCGCGCGAATGCCGCGCATACCAAGCCCGACTCCCCAGACTGTCGTCTGGATGATGTTGAGAAAAGGAACATTATGAACAACCTGCGTAAGATCGCGGCCGGCTCCCTCGCCGCCGTGCTCGCGTTCTCGATGGCCGCCTGCGGCTCGAGCAACGCCTCCTCCGATGGCACCGGCGAAAGCACCGGCAAGGCCGTCACCGTGAACGAAAAGTCCGCCAAAGCCACCTCCCTCGCCGACTTCGGCACCATGGAAGACCTCGAGAAGGCCGCCAAGGAAGAGGGCGCGCTGAACGTCATCGCCCTTCCGCACGACTGGTCCAACTACGGCGAGGTCATCGAGGGCTTCAAGAAGAAGTACCCGGAGATCAAGGTCACCGAGCTCAACCCGAAGTTCGCTGGCACCGTGGCCCTCAACGGCAAGCCCGCCGAGGCTGGCGCCGCCTTCAACGGCTACCTGATGGCCAACCAGCTCGCCGGTGGCGACATCAACAACCTGCAGCCCGGCCTTGACTTCTTCAAGAAGCTCAAGGAGGCCGGCAACCTGACCACCGTCGACGTGACCAACGGCACCATCGACTCCGGCCAGACCGGCGTGGTCTTCGACTGGACCTACAACCAGGCCTCCTACAAGAAGGAGCTCAAGGACAAGGGCGTGAACTGGAGGTACAAGACCTTCCCGAAGGCCCAGGTCGTCAGCTACTACAACCAGGCCATCAACAAGGACGCGCCGCACCCGGCCGCCGCCCGCCTGTGGGAGGAGTACCTGTACACCGCCGACGCCCAGAACCTGTGGTTCAAGGGCGGCGCCAACCCGGTGCTGCTCGATTCCATGAAGGAAGGCGGCACCATCGACCAGGCCACTCTGAAGGACGCCATCACCATCGAAGGCGAGCCGGTCTCCTACACCAACGACGACTCCACCCGCATCACCGAGTGGCTCCAGAACAACTGGGACAAGACGATCGGCAACTGAGGCACAGACCGATGACCGCCGCAATCGCACCCATTGCATCGAACGGACCTGCTGCCGCCAAGGCTGCGGGTCCGTCCGCTACTCCCGCTTCTCCTCTCTCCTCGGCGATGGCCAAGCACCGCCAGGAGCTGGGCACGCTCGCCACCACGCTCCCGTTCTTCGCCTACACCGCCTGCTTCCTGCTCGCACCCACCGTCATCGTGATTGTCGGTGCATTCCAGGATCGCAGTGGCAACTTCACGCTCGCGAACTTCAATAAGATGTTCGAGGCCAACACCATCGCCGCATTCGGCACCTCGATTCTGGTGTCTTTAGCATCCTCTCTGATCGGCGCAGTGGTGGGTGCGCTCGCTTCCTACGCACTGGTCATTGGCGCCAAGCCGAACGGCCTGCTGCGTCGTATGGTCTCCGCCATCTCCTCCGTGCTTGCTCAGTTCGGCGGCGTGATGCTCGCGTTCGCGTTCATCGCCACCATCGGCATCAACGGTATCGGCACCATGCTTATCAAGACACTGACCGGCTACACCGTGAACCCGAACTGGCCCAGCTCGTTGCCGGGCTTGGTGACCATCTACTGCTACTTCCAGATTCCGCTGATGATCATCATCTTCCTGCCCGCGGTCGATTCGATCCGTCCACAGTGGCGCGAGGCATGCGAATCCCTCGGTGGCAACACGTTCCAGTACTGGACGCGCGTGGCCTGCCCGATTCTGGCACCCCGCTTCATCTCCGCATTCCTGCTGCTGTTCGCCTCCGCGTTCTCCGCATACGCGACCGCCGCGGCCCTGTTCTCCCAGCGTTCGATTCTGGTACCGCTTATGATCCAAGGTGCCATGCGCAACGAACTGGACCCCAACCAGCAGGGCTTTGCCCAGGTGCTGGCATTCGCAATGATCATCGTCGTGGCCATCGTCATGCTGTTGAGCCACGCCGTGGAAAAGAGGGCCGGACGTTGGCAATGACCGAAACTTCCGCAACCAAGCCGCCGCAGCTGCGCGCCGCTCGTGCGCGTAAACAGAGCATCATCAAATTCGTGATCCTGTTCGTCACCCTGGCGTTCCTGTTCGTGCCGCTGCTGGCCATGCTCATCTTCACCCTGCGTCACCCGCTGTCCGGCCGCTGGTCGGCCGCGCCGTGGATCGCGATTTTCACCGGCAACGGCGAGTCGCTGGGTGCCGACCTGACCGTGCTGTGGCAGGGCATCGGCACCTCGCTGGCCCTAAGCGCGGTCACCGTGGTGATCATGCTGGTGCTGCTGCTGGTGCCCACTGTGGTCATCGTGCATATTCGCTCCAAGGCTTTGGAACGCGCGATCGAATGGGTGGCCACGCTGCCGCTGACCATCCCGGCCATCGTGCTGGTGGTGGGTTTGGGCCCGATCTACCGCTGGCTTTCGGCCGACGTGCTGAGCACCAACCCAATCTGGCTGTGCTTTGCCTACGTGATTCTCGTGATGCCGTTCGCTTTCCGCGCGATCGCCGTGGGGCTTAACTCCATCGACGTCAAGACGCTGGTCGAGGCATCCCGCTCGCTCGGTGCCTCCTGGCCCAAGGTGTTCTTCAAGGTGATCATCCCGAACCTATGGCAGTCGATTCTCTCGGCATCCTTTATCTCCATCGCCGTGGTGCTGGGCGAATACACCGTCGCCTCGCTGCTCGGCCGTATGAACCTGCAGGTCGCGCTCTACCAGCTCGGCCAGTCCAATTCTCAAATCTCCACCGCCATGTCGCTGCTGGCTCTGCTCTTCGGTGTGGTGCTCCTCGTTGCGCTCGACCTGATCTCCGACGCAATGCGCAAGTCAAGGGAAGGTAAGTAACCTGATGAACAGCAATTCGATTTTCACCCGTCGCCATGCCGGTGCCGATGCCGCGGCTTCTGTTTCGGCACCCGCCACCACGTCCGCTGCCGCCGAGGACGCCTTCAAGAACGATCCCACCGCCACCCTCGAAGGCGTGCGCGGCAAGGACGTGACTAAGGCCGCCAAGGCCCTGCTCAAAGACAGCGCCAAGCGCGGCGGCGGCTCCATCCAGATGCGCGACGTCGTCAAGATCTACCCCGGATCCACCGTTCACGCGCTCGACGACTTCAACCTGGACATCAAGCCCGGCGAAATGGTCGTGCTGCTCGGCGGCTCCGGCTGCGGCAAGTCCACCGCGCTGCGCTCGCTCGCCGGCCTCGAAGACATCCAGGACGGCCGCATCATGGTCGGCGGCCAGGACGTCACCGGCGTGCCGGTCAACAAGCGCGAGATGGCCATGGTGTTCCAGGCCTACTCGCTTTTCCCGCACATGACCGCCCTGGAGAACGTGGAATTCGGCCTCGAAGTGCGCGGCATGGGCAAGGCCGAACGCCGCAAGATCGCCATGGAACAGCTGGAGCTCGTGGGGCTTGCCGATCAGGCCAAGAAGTACACGCAGCAGATGTCCGGCGGCCAGCAACAGCGCGTGGCCCTGGCCCGCGCGCTGGCCGTCAAGCCGCGCGTGCTCCTGCTCGACGAGCCTCTTTCCGCGCTCGCCTGCTGAATGGCGTTGCGATGATCGTGCGGTTCTGTTCTGTTTTGTGACTGTACGATCGTCGAATAGCTTATCGGCAATGATGTGTGTGGGACGGCGGCGATTTTTGGGCGATTATCGCGTGCCGTCCCACGCCGGTGTGGGATGGCATGAACGTCAAACGATGTACATTCGTGCCGTCCCACAGATTGTATTGAGAAATCGTTGCAATGACGCCATTTCTTCGTGCGGCGTCATCAGTCATATGTGGAGTGGTGTGGGCCGCCGCGAAAAAATCGGGCAAAATCGCGTGCCGTCCCACAGCAATCTTGCAGAGTAGGGGACTTTCTCGGCATTGGGAATGATTGACGTTGATCATTCCTTGCCCATTGATGATTTCCTCCCCCATTCCCAATGCAATCGAAACGCCGTGCCGTATTCTTGAAGAGTATTGCACGTGTGATCGGTCCGTTTGCGGCCAGTAACTATGGGGGATAAGTATGAGCGAACCAATGCCGCCGGCGCAGCAACCTCAGCAACCACAGCAGCCGCAACAAACCCCACGCGATTGGTGGTTCACGGCCCATCGCCGGTTTTCGACAATCGGCTCGGCGCTCGCCATTATGATGGTGTTCTGGATCGGACTGAATATTCTGGCCACTGAAGCACTACGAACGCTGCTTGGCGCCGATGTGCCCGCTTGGGCTGTGCTGCTCGCCTCCTCCGGACCGCTGTATGTGGTGGCCATGCCGCTGAGTATGTTGGCCTTCACTCGCGTACCGGTTATTCGCACCCGGCAGTACCCCATGAAGGCGGGGGAGTTCATTCAGATTTTCGTCATGTGCATTCCGGTAATGTTCTTGGGCAATATGATTGGCAATATATTGTCTGCCGGAGCCACTGATGGTCAGGCCACCAATCGCATCAACGACGTGATTCTTGGCAGCGACTGGCGGGTGAACGCATTGTTCATAGGCCTGTTGGCACCGGTTTGCGAAGAATGGATCTTCCGCAAGGAGATTATCTCCCGCCTGCGCCGGTACGGAGAAAAGACCGCAATCATGTTCTCCGCATTGACATTCGCGCTATTCCATATGAACGTGTTCCAGTTCTTCTACGCCTTTGGCCTAGGACTGATGTTCGGATATGTATACACACGCACCTCCCGACTGCGGTATTCGGTGGCTATGCACATGCTGATCAACCTGAACGGGTCAGTACTCGCCCCATTGGTGATACAGCAGATCGATCCCCGCATCCTCGACGGCACGATCAGCGAGGCCGAAATCATGCGTATGGCTGAAACCGGCAACATGAGCGGCATGGGCATCATGATGTTGTACGGCACAGTGATGTTGGGCCTCTGCATTGCCGGTATCGTGCTGCTTATCACCAAGCGCAAGAGCTGGGAGTTCTATCTTGCGCCAGAGGAGTTGACTGCGGGGCTTAAAATACGCACCGCCTATGCCAATCCCGGCGTTATCGCGTACCTACTGCTGACTGTGATGCTTACCGGTTGGATGCTGTTCGCATGGCTGTCATAGCCGGACCCAGAGAGGCGAGCCGGGAGATATCACAGATTGTCTGACGAGCCGCCATCTTCAACAAGGTATTCGGTGCCCGAACCGGCGATGGCTCGCGCCGCCATATCTTTGATGGTGGAAGGCAGCACACCTTCGCGTGCGAACACAAGTACTTGACCGGTCATGCCGTAAGGAGAAAAACCGGTGAACTTGACCAATGGCGGCTGACCCTCCAGCGCCACGTCGGCGGTGGCCTTGGTCACGCGGTCGAGAATATCCTGACTGATCGCAGACGGGTCACCGGAGGCCTTGGCCGTGAATTCAAGCGTGGCCATGCCTTCGCTGACCGGCGTGAGCTTGGTCAGGGCGGCGGTATTGAGTACCGAATTGGGGATGACCATCATGTCTCCGGAACGGGTGCGCACCACGGTCTGACGCCAGGTGATGTCGTGCACGGTACCTGTGACGCCTTGAATGGTCACCAGATCGCCGGGTTGGATTACGCGGCTCAGCATCAGGCCGAAGCCGCCGATGATGTTGGCGATTGTATCCTTCAGACCCAGCGAGATCGCCACACCTCCAACACCAAGGGCGGTGATAAGTGTGGTCGGATTGATGCCGAATACGGGCTGCAGTACCATCGCTGCACCAGTGGCCCAGATGGTCACGCGCGTGATGTTCACGAAAATCGAGGCGCTGGGAATCTGAGAATTGTCCAGAATCTTGCGCAACACGCGGCTGATGACGCGGTCGGCCACAAATACGATGGCCAATACAATGGCCAGCCAGATGAGTTTGCCGGCGTTCACCTGAAACCAGCGTGCGATGTCTTCTGCATATTCAGTCATACGCCTACTGTATCGGTCGTTTCTGGTGAAGTCGTGGAGACGGGGTGGCAGAAAGCGGAATCGGCCTACGGCCGATTCCGCTACTCCTGGTGTTCGCGGCAGGTTTGGCCGAGGCCGCGGGCCAGACGAATCGGATCGAGAATCTCATCCAACTGCTCGGCGGGCAGGTCGGTGCGTTCGCCGGCCACCTCACGCACGGTACGGCCGGTGTGCACGGCTTCGGCGGCGATGTCGGCCGCGTGCTCGTAGCCGATGTAATGGTTGAGCGCGGCGGAAATCGACGGTGAGGACTGGGCATATGAACGCCCTAGGTCAGCATTGATTTCGATGCCTTCCACGCAGTTGACGCGGAACGTCTCCATGGCGTGCGTCAGCAACGCCATGCCGGTCAGCAGCTCATGCACCATCACCGGGTCGAAGGCGTTCAGCTGCAACTGGCCCTCGGCCACAGCCCAGTTCACAGTCACGTCCATGCCGAAAATCGTGAAGCAGCACTGGTTGACGCATTCGGGGATCACAGGGTTCACTTTGGCCGGCATAATCGACGATCCGGCCTGGCGAGCCGGCACGTTGAGATCGTTGAAACCGCAGCGCGGCCCGGAATTGAGCAGTCGCAAATCGTCGGCGGCCTTCTTCAGGTGCACGGCGAGGCTCTTGATGGCAGCCGACGTGGCCACGTACGCGCCCATATCCGTCATGGCGGCCACCGGATCGGGCGCGGCGGTGACCGGCAGCCCGGTGATTTGCGCCAGATGCTTGATAGCGGACTTGCGGAATCGCAGATCCGCGCAAATACCGGTACCGATGGCGGTGGCACCGAGGTTGAGCTGGGCCAGCAGCGGCACCACGCGATCGAATACAGCCAAATCAGACTTCAACAGCGTGGCAAACGCATGAAATTCCTGACCATAGGTCATTGGTACGGCGTCCTGTAGCTGCGTGCGGCCAATCGTCACGTCATTGATATGTTTGTCGGCCAGATCGTGGAAGGCCTTGGCGAGTTTCTTGGTGGACTCGGCGAGCGGCCCGATCGCGTCGATAAGCGCGAGTTTGCAGGCGGCCGGGTAGGTGTCGTTCGTGGACTGCGACTCGTTGACGTCGTCGTTCGGATGGATGTATGTGTAATCGCCGCGCTGGTGGCCGGCGATTTCCAGCGCACGGTTGGCGATCACCTCGTTCATGTTCATGTTCGACGAGGTGCCGGCACCGCCCTGCATCACATCGACCGGGAACTGATCGGCCAGCTTGCCGGCCTCGATTTCCAGGCAGGCGGCGCGAATGGCCTCGGCCTTGGCCGGGTCGATCAGGCCTAATTCCTCATTGGCGATGGCGCAGGCGCGCTTGACCGTGGCATAGGCGCGAATCAGCTCGGGATGTTGGCTATCGGTGATGCCGGAGACCGGGAAGTTGCCGATAGCGCGCTGGGTGTGAATACCCCAGTAGACGTTCGCCGGCACCTCCATCTGGCCGATGCAGTCATGTTCCAGGCGGGTCTTGTTCGATGTTTCGCTCATGCTTCCATCTTCCTGTGCGTGGGCTGGAAACGCCAGTATGAGAGGCTGATTGCGCCTTGTGAGAAACCTCGCGCGGGGTTCGTTCGGCGGAAAACGATCCAGACTCGCTGGTTTTCGGTCAAGCGGTGTACCCGGGGAATCCTGCGGGGCCGTTCGACGATGAGATGGTGGATGGAGCGGCATGCGTGGCGGCGGCCGGCATGCCGGGGGCGGTCGAATCCTGCGCATTGTGCACGAAGATGCGATTCCAGTAATTAAGCATGTCCTTTTGGCTCATGGCCAGGTATATGCCCATGGCCAGCACGGCCACATCTTCTTTAAGCAGGTCTTTGATTTCGATGGTGTCGCTCAATTCGGGCCAACGTTGCAGCACGGCGAGCATGCCGCCCACGGTGAACTCGACCATGAGATCGGTTTTCAGGTCAAGGTTCTTGGGGTCGCGTTGCAATGTGCTGAGCATTTGCAGACGGCAGAAGTCACGCAGCGATTCGGTCAGTTCAGGCGTGCTGTGCGGGCCTGCCAACAGGGCCAGGCGGTCGAGGCGCTGCCGCTGCTCCGGGTCGGAGAGCGTGGCGGTGACGCGGTCTCGCCATTGTTCCTCGGGATTGCCGTTCGGATCGGGGGTGCGGTTGATCGGAATCGATTCGACCTGATGCAGGATGGCTGAATCGGCCAATTCGGGCAGGCTGGAGAAGTGATAGTAGAACGAATTACGGTTCACGCCAGCCTCACGCACCACATCGGTAACGGTGATCTTGCGATAGTCGCGGTCGGCGAGCAATTCCCAGAAAGCGTTCTCGAGGCGTTCTTTGGCGGGCAGCACCTCGGAATCATGGCGTGGACGTGGCATCTCTTCCTCCTGATGCACCAGCGTGATATGGTCACGCTGTCTGATAACTTATTGGGCAGTATAACTATTATTTGTGGACATGTCTATGAGCTAATCGGCGATTTCAGTTGCGTCCTCCGCTGAGGGCGAAGCTGCGGTGTCAGTGTCGGTGTCGGTATCGGCGCTGGCCGGGGCCGCGCTATCTGTTCCTGTCGCAGTTCCTGCTGGGGTTTCGGCTGTTCCTTTGGCGGTCGCAGAACTCGGCGCGGAAGCCGGGGCGGGCGTCGGCCTGCGTTTGGCAGTGGACGCCTTGAACAGTATCGCCAGGGCCTCAACCAAATGACGCCGGTCTGCGGGAGTCAGCCCTACATACGCGCCAAGCATCGCCGGAATCGAAGCGGGGAAGTTGCTTATCACCTCGCTGAAGCTGGTGGCGCCGTTGGCGTGCAGCACGGTGAACAGCGCATCCACCGCACGCTCGCGCTGTTCGGGCGTAAGCGTGGCGATCCAATGGTTCAGCTCCTCGTTAAACAACTGCGAGCTGGAACTCAAATCCGGCTCGGTGATGGACTGGTCGCCATCCAATAGCCAGGTGAAGGCGGAATGCTGCATGATGCCATCCGAATCGGAAGAGACCACGCGGCAAGGCTCCGGGGTCTCGAAAATCATGCCCACAATCGACGAACTTGGCACGATTTTCGTCACCTTCGGCTGGATGGTGCGGTAGGCGGGGCTGGTCACAATCTCCGGCGGGAAACCGGGGCCATCCAGTGAATAGACATGCTGAATGCGCTTGCGCACCTTGGGATCGGCGTTCATGGCCGCGTAAATCGCCAGATTGCCTCCCTTGGAATGGCCGACCAGAATAATCGGACCCTCCCACAGTCGCGCCACCGTATCCAGATAGGCGCTGGCTGAACGTTGCGCCGGCACCGGATACTGGAAAGCCATATTGAAATCTTCCTTCCATCCGATGAGCGAATCATCGGTGCCGCGGAAGGAAATAACCAACGTGCCTTTGTAGGTCGGCTTTCGGCGCTTGTGGCCGTCGGGCAGCTGGAAGGTGGCGGCGGCGAATTGGGTTTGCTCACCCTGATTGATGTGCTCGACCACCGCGCCCAGACGAACGTTGGCGTAGCGGGGGTTCTCGCCCGCGGCCTGGAACAGGTCGTGGACGAGGTCCGGATTGACCACTGAAACCATTTGGGCTTCGTGCGGCTTGTCGTCGGCATGTGTTTCCGGCGAACGATGCAGCTCGCGGTTGGCCTCGTCAAGGCTTACCGATTCAAGCTCGGGATGCCAGATACCCTTCAGCCAGATCAGTGGATGCTTGGGTTCGAAAGCGCGAATGCGTGCGGCGAACGAGCCTGACCGCGTCTCATCCAGCATCAACGTCGGACAGATACTGGCCACATCCTCATAGATGAGCGTGGAGATGATCAAGGCGTCGATTTCGTTGAACGGCAAGTCGGCGAAGGAGCGCGTTTCGGTGTGCGCGTAATCGATAATGCCGGTCATACGCACCTCCTGCTTCCGTTGATATTGCACATCCCCTTAGGTCATGTGGTCTTGCGATCGCGTGCGGCCGTGCGGCTGCGCGCAGCAATTAACCATACGCATTCCATTGTAGGGATTGTACGGTTTTGGCCGGCGTGATCGAGCAAGACTGCACCGACGGCGAACAATTCGTGGAAGGATTCCCGTCAGCTTGTCGAAAATTGTCGGGTAGCAGGGTTGCGATGCCAGCCAGCCGACCACCCTCCGGCGCTGCGCGCCATCTCCCGCCGGCGGGAGGGGTAACCACTCAATCCTTTTGACGAGGCGGACCGCTGGGCCCGTCAAAGGTTCGGCAGATCGAAGCGCGCCAGATCCACGCCCTCGAGTTCAAGCAACTCGGCCTTGATGTCGAGTCGGCCGCCGTAGCCGCCAAACGCGCGGCCCGAGCCGACTACGCGGTGACAGGGCACGATGATGGTAACTGGATTGCGCTTCACTGCGCCTCCGACCGCCTGCGCGGCCATGCGGCCGCCGCCGCGTCGTTCGGCCAATTCGGCGGCGAGTTCGCCGTAACTTACCGTCATGCCATAGGGAATTTCGGCCACCAGATTCCACACTTCATGTTGGAATGGCGTGCCGGCGGGATGCAACGGCGGCACCTGATCCGAGCCGGGGCGTTCGCCGGCGAAATAGGCGGTCAGCCATTCGCGGGTTATACGGAATACGTCGGGTTCACTATCGGATTCGCGATTCGAATCGAGAACGGCTTGGTGATCGGTGGCCCACCACCAGTCTTCAAGACAGAGTTCGGTAAGTCCCTCGCCGTCGGAGGCCATCATCATCCTGCCGATGGGCGTTCCGACTGTGGCCCGCATCAGTTGTCGTTGCGTCATACCGCCATTATCGCGCGTCTAGAGTGCCATCTCCGTTCAAAGAGGTATATTTGGCCTCTTGCGGAATGACATCTGCTTTCAGCAGGGGTATCTCAAACGTGAAAGCGCGAGTATAAACGGCTTTGCGCCAACGTTATTCCGCCGTCTTTGTGCCGCGTCTACTTGGACAGATACCTCTTTGAACGCAGAAAGTCTTCCGACCCGCGTGAATCGGAAGACTTTTCATGTTCGGTGTAGTGATTCGATTGCGCCAACGACAGGCGCTAGAGCTCTTTTACGCGTTGACGAGCGCCAGGAAGGCGGCGGCCACGGCGGCTGTCGGGTTCGGGAATTCCTCGTCCTGGTTGAAGAACGGCACGTCGGCGTAGTTCGGGAACTTCACTTCGGCACGGTCGCCGATCAAGGCCTTGGCCTCTTCGGCCAGCTGCTCGGTTATCGTCATGCGTTCCTGATTTCCACGGCCATGGCCGTGCTAGATGTGCCCATCGCATGGTTCTACCCGCTGTTTACGCTGGCCATGCCCATCGCCTGGCTGCTGTATATGGCCGCCACGAGTTATGTGCACGGCGGCACCCGATAATCGTTGGAAAACCGGTGGGACACGCGGGGGCTTGGCTTTTTCCTGAGATTGGCGTATCTTTGTCACCTGTTGCCCATGAAGGTAACACATGCGGACATAGCTTAGTTGGTAAAGCGCAACCTTGCCAAGGTTGAGACCGCGGGTTCGAGTCCCGTTGTCCGCTCTCGGATGGTTGATTCATGTTGATTGATTCGACCGGATGATGACCCGGGCGGTTGGCGCAGTGGTAGCGCACTTCCCTGACACGGAAGGGGTCACAAGTTCGAATCTTGTATCGCCCACTCGATGAATCGCCGGCAGATTGTTGCCGGTTTTTTCCATCACAGGTTCGGGCGATTGGCGCAGCGGCTAGCGCACTTCGTTCACACCGAAGGGGTCGTAGGTTCGATTCCTACATCGCCCACCCGAGATTCACGCTCGTTGGCCATGTGGCCGCGAGCGTTTTTTCCATAATCGACGTATTCCGATTATTCCCGAGACTGATTCCTTTCTATGCATCGTGACGTTCTGCATCTGTGATGCTTTGAACAAGCGCATGATTGTGTGCGGTGCATTGCCTGAGAAGCGCAATATCGACGGCATCATGACTGATGGCAATATTTGCACGATTGCCAACGAACTTTTCAACATATGCCGGGTCCAATCGGAGTGCAGGCTAGAATGCCGCGGAGCCGGCAGAATGGCGGGATTCCGCCGATGCAACCTGTGGTTGCGCGCGAATATGCAACCTGAAGATGGTGGCGCGGAACTGGTTTGCCGTGGCATAGTGAGGGCATCGGCCGAATATGTCATGATGAGCATTACCTATGAAGGGACACTCCGATGAGCTTCCGCACCAACCTGCAATACCTGCGCGCACAACGCAACATGACCCAGGAACAGCTGGCCATGTTGCTCGGCGTCTCGCGTCAGGCCATCTCCAAATGGGAATCCGAGAAGGCCTATCCCGAGATGGACAAGCTGCTTATGATCTGCGACCTGTTCGGTTGCACGCTTGATGACCTGGTACCTGGCGATGTGAGTGCGAGCGTGAACGTGGGCGTGGCCGCGCGCGGTGCAGCGGAGGACGACCATGGCTCGGCTGCCGGAACCGTAACCGGGGAGGGAGCCGGGGAACCCGCGTATATGAAGGATGCTGATGGGAACAGCGGTGAATCAGCGCGGTCCGGCGGTGACGGCATCGATGGACCGAGCTCCGCAAATGTATTGCCCGGCGAAACGTTGTGCGGAACCAGTTCATCACGTCCCGGTGCACTGGCTAATGTGGTTGCCTTACCGCAGGATCTGACCGGCTACGATGAACACCGCTGCCGATTCGCACTGCTGATTGCCGGTGGTGTCGCGGCGATTATCGCGGGAGTCGGTGTCGGCAACCTGTTCGATTCCGATAATTCCATTCTTGGCGTGACGCCACTCAACGATTTTCTGACATTCCTGTGCATCTGCGTGGGCGTGATTATCGGGCTGGCGATGCTGATTCCGGGCGACACGTCACATACCGACTTCAAACGGCGGCACCCTTATGTCGAGGATTTCTATACTGAGGAGGATCGCAGCCGGGAACTGCGGCTGCTGGTCATCGGTATCGTCGGCGGAATCGCGGCTATCCTGATTGGCATCGCGGTGACGGTCTATGCCGATGATGTGCTGGGCGTCTCCGATGGCTGGCCGGCCGCAATCATGCTGCTGCTGTGCGCACCCGCCGTTTTCGACTTCATCTACTGCGGCATTGCGCGGCGATTGGTCGGACGTCGGGTCGAGCGCCGCGGACGGGG
Source organism: Bifidobacterium sp. 2450 (assembly GCF_041900695.1). Taxonomy (NCBI): domain Bacteria; kingdom Bacillati; phylum Actinomycetota; class Actinomycetes; order Bifidobacteriales; family Bifidobacteriaceae; genus Bifidobacterium; species Bifidobacterium sp. 2450. Next base: position 123,283 of record NZ_JBHEEA010000005.1, on the reverse strand, counting down.
CGATGTTCTGGTTGCCGTGGCCGATTGGTGTTGTGCTGTGCGGCGTTGCGGCCGTCGCCATTCAGCTGATCAAGGATTATCGCGAGCGCAAGTGATCAAGTGGCGATGGTCCATTGCTATTAGGGCCCGTTGCAGGGGCTGTGAGATGTCGCCCTCGGCGCAGAGTCGCCGAGGGCCGGCAAATCACTCCCGCGTCGGGTCCTTTTGCAGGAGCAGGAAGACGAGCGCCACGACGAGCAGGACGGCGATGGAGAGCACGCCGAGCGAGGCGTTGCCGGTCAGGGACGTGGTGGTGGCCACCAGGAAGGTGCCGATGATCGAGGCGGTCTTGCCGAAGATATCGTAGAAGCCGTAGTACTCGTTGGCGTGATCCTTGGGGATGATCTTGCCGTAGTACGAGCGGGAGAGCGCCTGGATGCCGCCCTGGAACATGCCGACCAGAATCGCCAGAATCCAGAACTCCACGGCCGACTTCAGGAAGAACGCGGCGAAGAACACGATGCACATGTATGCCACGACCGCCGCCGTGATCATCACTTTGCAGCCGAACCGGCCGGCCAAACGACCGTAGAGAATCGCGCAGGGGAAGGCCACGAACTGCGTGACGAGCAGTGCCACCACCAGCTGGGTGGAGTCGATGCCAAGCTCGGCACCGTAGGAGGTACTCATCGAAATCACCGTGTTCACGGCGTCGATGTAGAAGAAGAACGCGATCATGAACATCCACAACGGCTTGTTCTTCACGATTTTGCCGAACGTGCCCGCCAGTTCGCTGAACGTGCCGCGCACGGCCGAGCCCAGCTGGTCACGGGTGGCGCGATAGTGCACTTGGCGGTAGCTGGTAAGCAGCGGGATGGTGAATGCCACCCACCAGATGGCGGTGATGATGAACGAGGCGCGCGTGCAAGCCACCGTGGACCAGTCGAAGAGCGACGGGCCGCCGAAGATCAGCGCGATGCAGAAGATGAACGGCACGGTGGAGCCGATGTAGCCCCAGCCGTAGCCGTGCGAGGAGACCTTGTCCATGCGCTCGTTCGAGGTGGCGTCGATGAGCATCGAATCGTAGAACGTTAGCGAGCCGTTGAGGCCGATGGTCGCCAGAATGTAGACGACTAGGAACGGTAGCCAGGTCAGGGGCAGGGCCATTGCGCAGCAGGTGACCACGCCAGTGCCGAAGAAGCCAAGGAAGAACTTGATTTTCATGCCTTGCACGTCGGCGATGGAGCCGAGCAACGGCATGAGCAGCGCGATGACCAAGGAAGCAATGGTTTGCGCGTAGCCCCAGGCGGACACGATGTTGCCGTCCGCCGGCATCAGCGATTTGGCGTAAATGGGGATGACGGCGGTGGACAGCAGCACGAATGCCGAGTTGCCGACGTCGTAGATGATCCACTTCTTCTCGCGGGCGGTCAGTTTGGCGCTTTGCGGCACCGGTTCGCGGACATTCGTGGGATCAGTCATATACACTCCTCGACAGTATTCAACTCAATCTATCGTAGAAGCGCGGACTAGGGTAGGGGAACCGTTCCGGTTAAACGGCAGATGAATAATGCCGGGCCCCTTTCTAAGGGGAGCCAGAGCAAAAAATAGCTCCCCTCGCTGAGGGGAGCTGGCCGCGAAGCGGACTGAGGGGAGCTACCTATAGTCGACTATTCGCCGATCAGCGCGATGGCCTCGTCGTAATCGGGGCATTGCGGCACGCCGTTGAGGCTGTGCTGGATGGCGATGGATGCCGCCGCGTTGGCGATCTTTACCGATTCGGCCAGACTATGGCCCTTTGCCAGCATCGCGCACATCACGCCGGTGTGGCAACCGCCCGCCGAACGGGTGTGTACGGCCTTGGTCGGGTATCCCTCGATATGAATCGTCTCGCCACCTGGCTCACGAATCCAAGCGCCGCGGGCGCCGACACGCACCACCAGCGGCGCGCGTAGTGTAGCGCCCAAGCCGTCGCACAACTGGTGCATGAAGTCGTCAAGTCCGCCGCCAATGGTGACTTTTCTGTCGTCGATTGGCACACCAAGTCGCTCGGCTAGCGTCATGGCCTCCTGACGGTTGCAGGACCAGACCGGGCGTGCGAGCACCAGGTCCTCAAGCATATGGTCGTTGACCAAACGCAACGTATTGGTGGGGTTGATCACCAGCGTGTAGTCGCGTGCAGCCGGGTCGGTACCGGCCTTGAGCAGGAATCCGTCCACGCCGGTGGCCGTGTGGTCCATCAGTGTGTTGCCGCTGATGTGCACCACGTCTTTGGGCTGCGGTTCCAGCGTGTTGAACGTGTCCGCGTCGCCATGAGCCTCGGCGCCATAGGAAGCGATGAATGTCTTCTTCGGCGCGCCGGAGCTCAGCACCACGCGGAAGCCGGAATCCTCATCAAGACGATCCTGGCCGATATGCGTAATGCCGTTGTCTTGGAATGACTGGCGGATGAAATGCGCCCACAGGCCGTTGCCCAGAATGCCGGCGTGCTCGGTCGGCACGCCCATGCGGCTGGCCGCCTGCAGCACGCGATAGCTGCCGCCAATGGAGGGCTTCGGATGATCGGCCACGGCGAATCCGCCCTGTGCCGGCACCTCGTCCACATTGAGCATAATGTCCACCCAGACTTGCCCCAGTGAAATCACGCTGGGCTCGTGAGTGCCGATACCTCGCCTGAGATTCAACATGACAGCCTCCTTCGTCGTAAGTTGCACGAGGCCCCCTTCGTCCCCTGCCGTCTCTTATACCGAAATTATATGAGAGCTTGCTGGATGCGGAATAGGAAGGCCGGCGTGTTTTATCGGGTAAACGCTATGATTTGCAGCGTAATTCGCCGCTGGCGAACTGCTGACGAACTACTTGCGGACCGCTGGCGGACCAATGCCGAGCCGCTCGCGAACCGCTGATGACCCACTCGCAAGATGCGCTCGAACCGCTTACAAACCGCCGAAGTTCGCCCATGATACACGCAAGAGTTGCGGTTGTCGGTATTGGGCTATATATTTGTGAAATTGTGTGTTCGGCATGTCGGGTGAAACCGGCGGTCGAATGCGTGAAAGACTTGACACATCAAGGTTAAGGGAGTCCATCATGGCAGCTCGTTGCGCAGTGTGCGGCAAGGGACCGCAGACCGGTTTCACCGTTTCCCATTCGCACCGTCGTACCAAGCGTAGCTTCCGCCCGAACCTGCAGTCTGTGCGCACCACGATTGATGGCGAGAACACTCGCCTGCGCGTGTGCGTCAAGTGCCTCAAGGCTGGCAAGGTTCAGCGCGTGGCCGCGTGAATCGCGTACTAACGTGGAGCAAAACCCGTTTGAGCTTCGGCTTGGCGGGTTTTGTTGTTTCTGCGGCCTAAAGAGGCCGTGCGAATAGAATAGGCCAATATGAGCATCACTATGGGCACCACTCTCGCTTCGCTGGTCACCAACAAGCGTCGCGTGTCCGCGCTCAAATCGCTGGGAATCGTCACTGTCGGCGACGCCCTGACCTACTATCCCTTCCGCGTCACCGAACCGGTGCCGCTTCGCGCCATCCGCGAGGCCGCACCCGGCCAGCAGATGGCATTTGCCGCCGTGATACGAGACATGCGCGTGGTGCCGATGAACGCTCGCCGCGGCTACCGACTCGAGGCGACGGTCGATGACGCCGACTTTGCCCGTTCGCGTCGCGTACCCGGCAGCACGGCCCGGCTCACGTTCTTCTCGTATCGTAAATCGTATGTGGATTGGGTCAGCATGCGGCTGCGCGCCGGCACGTCTGTGGTGGTCTCCGGTATGCCCAGCGAATACATGGGTCAGCTGCAATTCACGCACCCCGGAATCCTCACTGTCGCGCCCGGGTCGGCCGGAGCAGGAGCGGGGCTTGAGGGTTACGCTCGGGGCGCGGCATCCGGCAATGGCGCGTTTGCGGGAAGTGCCGATCCGTATGCCAGTGCGCAGTCCGCGTATCCGCCGGCCGCGACTGACCCTTCCGGGGCCGCGCTGAAATACGGTGCCGATACCGTGCAAGAGGCGCTTACCCGCGTCTGCCGGCCCCGCCCGGTATATCACGCCAGTTCGCGTATTTCATCCGAACATATTCATGAGACGATTCTGGGATTGCTGTGGATGATGGGGGCTCGCACGTCATCCACGCCTGACGGGCAACTCGCTGGTGCTGGGTCAGCCGGCATTGTGGCTCCCACGACTGACACCATCGTCGTCCAAAACGGGGAAGAGAAGTCCGGCACGATCGCCGAATCCGGTGCTGAGGCGCTCTCCCAATCCATCCCAGATGTGCTGCCCGAATCGGTGCGCAAGGCCAAGAACCTCATGCATCGGGCTGAGGCGTTCCTGGCCATTCATGATCCGGCCTCCACGGCCCGGTTCAAGGAGGCCATCGAAACCCTGCGCTATGAGGAGGCTTTCGTTTCGCAGACCTCGCTGCTGAAGGCTCGACAGCACGCGCACAAGTCATCGGCGCATCCTTGCCCGCTGAACGAGGTGCTGGAAACAGCTCGAGCATCGGTGGGCGAAGCGGCCGCGGAGCCAAGTACGCAACCAGAAGCATCGGAGCGCGGTGCTGCGACCGATCTGCCTGATCTGCCCAATCTGCGTGACCGTTTCATCGCATCGTTGCCGTTCACACTGACAGCCGGGCAGAGTCAGGTGGTGGACGACATCGCGGCCGATCTTGAACGTGACTGGCCCATGCAGCGTCTGTTGCAGGGCGAAGTCGGCTCCGGCAAAACCGTGGTGGCGCTCGCGGCCATGCTGCAGGCGGTCGGTGCCGGCTATCAGGCGGTGCTGGTGGCTCCCACTCAGGTGCTTGCCGAACAGCATTACGAGACCATCAGCAAGATGGTGTCGGGGTTGACCCTTGCACAGCCGGGTGCCAAGGAGACCGATGCCGCGGCCGACGTTGAGGGCGCGATGGGCGCGTCCGGTGCTTCGACGGTCTCTTCTTCCAAGGTGCCTGCGGAAATTCCCGTCACCCTGCTGACCGGTGGTATGAAGCTTGCCGCCCGGCGTAAGGCGCTCGCTGCGGCCGCCAGTGGTGAGCCGGGCATTATCGTGGCCACGCACGCGGCGTTTTCCAAGACCTTCCAAGCCCCGCACTTGGCCTTGGTGGTAATCGACGAGCAACACCGGTTCGGTGTGGAACAGCGCGAAAGTCTCAACGCCAAAACCGATGACGGCACCACGCCGCATCTACTGGTGATGACCGCCACGCCCATCCCGCGCACCGCCGCCATGACTTGGTTCGGCGATCTCGATATTTCCTGGCTCACCGAATTGCCCGGCGGCCGCAAACCGATTCGCACCGTGGTGGTCAATGAGGCCGACGCCGCCACCATGGGGCGTATGTTCGCGCACATTCGCGCGCGAGTCGACGCGGGGGAGCGGGCCTATATCGTGTGCCCGCGCATTGATGCGGATGATGAGGAGAACGAAGGCGGTTCCGGCGTTTCGGCAGCAGCCGGTTCTGCCCGCGGACGCGCCGCAGCATCTGGTTCCAGTGCCCGCACAGCTGCGGGCGGCCGTGCAACGCGCGCGGCGGCCGACGCCATCGGCATCGACGACCCCTACGAAACCTTCGACGAAAATGGCGAAACCGTGGCTCGCCCGCCACTGCATGCGGTGGCCGAAATCGCCGACCGGTTGCAGAAACTTCCACAGTTCCAAGGCATTCGGTTTGCGACTCTGACCGGCCGCGACAAGGATGACGTCAAAACCCAGGTCATGGCCGATTTTGCCGGCGGCGAGACTCTGATCCTGGTGTCCACCACGGTGATCGAAGTCGGCGTGGACGTCAAGCAGGCCAGCTGCATCGTCATCTTTGATGCCGACCGATACGGCCTCTCTCAGCTGCATCAGCTGCGCGGCCGCGTGGGGCGTGGCGGCACCAACTCGTGGGCGTTCCTTATTTCCCGTGCGGAACCCGGCTCCCCGGCCGAGCAACGGCTCGAAGTGATTCACCACTCGCTCGACGGTGCCGAAATCGCCCAAGCCGACTTGGAATTCCGCGGTGCCGGCGATGTGCTCGGCGACGCCCAATCCGGCGGCAAGTCCAGCCTGAAGCTCCTGCGCGTGGTCAAGGACGCCGACATGATCGCCGACGCCCGCACCCGTGCCGAGCAGCTTCTGGCCGCCGACCCCGAACTGGCAGGTGAGGTCCAACTCGCCGGTGCCGTCCTCGACTTCACCCGAGGCAACGAAACCTTCCTGACCTCAAACTGAGGCGCCTCCAGCTGAGGCTAGGGCTGCGCCCCCGTAATCGCACGATATAGATTTTCCGTATGCCGATCGTGAGGAAATCACGGTCGGGAAGCCCTCGAATGTGCTTCAGTGGAGGCAAGACCATTCGTGCATAAGGTGCTCGAAGTGCATGTATCATTGGTGCGCTTCGAGCACCCCATTGTTGTTCATGATTGGTATGCGCAGATGAACCTGTACAGTGAAAGCTATGCGTGTAATTTCTGGACGATTCAAGGGTGTGGCGCTTGCTACGCCGAAAACGGGTACCCGGCCTACCACGGATCGCACCAAAGAGGCGATTTTCTCGCACCTTGACTCATGGGGAGTGCTGGATGATGCCCGTGTACTGGACCTGTTCGCCGGTACTGGTGCGTTGGGCATCGAAGCGCTGAGCCGTGGCGCGCGAGAACTCGTGGCCGTGGAAAGTTCCCGGCCTGCGGCGGCGCTGATTACCAAGACCTTGGCGCAGCTACAGAAGAATCGTTCATGGGATGCTTCGCTCAAGGCCCGTGTGCTGGTCAAAAAAGCCGAGCAAGTGGCTGGCGGCTTCGGCGAACCATTCGACGTGATATTCATCGATCCGCCCTATGCCTATGAGACCGCTGAATGCAATCAGCTACTGTCCGATCTGGCGGCGGGCAGCGCCACCAACGAGAACACGGTGATCATGCTCGAACGCTCGGTACGCTCGGATGATCCCACCGCCCCCGAAGGCTGGGCAATCACCGAGCGCCGCAACTACGGCGAAACCGCCGTGTTCTATATCGAGCCTGCGCTGCTTGGTGAGCAAAGCGGCCAGTCCGAACAAGGCACGTGACATTATGTTCACTCTTGAGGCCTCGCAGCGAATGTTCCACATTGATCGGAACCTTGATTATGAATCGGTTATCGATGGTGACCGTCACGAATCATGGGGATGTTCTCCGATTTGCCCCGCCATTGTCCGCGTGCATACGGAAATGCCCGCTCAGGATGTGCCATTGCACTGGCATCTGGGCAGTGAGCTTATTTATTCCCGGCATGGGCGGGTGGACGCGTTCATAGACGGTGAACAAGTGACCGTCGATGACGGCCAGGTGTGCCTTATAAGCCCCAAAAGCCTGCATTCCATTCATTCCCGCCCATACCAGGATGGGCAATGTTCGCTATCCGTTACTTTCGACGGTGAGTACCTATCCCGGTTGAACACTGGTCTATCCAACCGTCACTTATTCCAAGGTGTGCCGCTGGGGCGTGGTTGTAAACATACTGCCGACAAGCTGGTCGATTTGTGTGAACGTATGATCGATTGCGTGTTCGATGCTTCCGGTATGCGGCTAATTCGCATGAACATGCTGCTGTTCGAAATGCTATGCCATATTGATGATGCATGGACCATCGATGACAGTAAGGAATCTGCGACCTCCTCTACTGGTGATATCCAGCGCATCACCGATTACATGAGTGCGCATTTCGCCAGCGACATCACCATCGCCGAAATCGCGCAACAATTCGGGTACTCGCGCGAATATTTTTCGCGCATGTTCAAACGTTGCTCAGGTGTGACGCCTGATCAATATCTGACTGAGATTCGTCTGCAATCATCGGTGGACGATCTATTGAATGGCGACTTCACCATCGCACAGGTCGCTGAGCGCAACGGATTCTCCCATCCGCGCTCGCTGGCCCGTGCCTTTGCCGCCAGATTCGGCATGACTCCGGTCGTGTTCCGTCGACATTATCGCGTGGGGTCCGGCGATGCCGGCGAACGCTGACATCGCATGGCAGGAGCACCGGTACGACTGCGGCCGCAACGATTATCGTGGTGGAACAAGTCACAAAGTGACGGATAAAGGTCAATTTATTGACCAAACAACACTATGTGAACTCCGTATGCTGAAAGCACATTTGCAAAAGAAAGCAAATAGGTCGAAAACAAAGGAGCTTCATAATGAGCAACGAACCCGCCATCTTCGGCACCTAGGATACCGTGGCCGCACTGCCGCAAAGCGGTGGTGCACGCGCCCTGCTGAAAAGCGCGATTCTATCCCTGTCCCTGCTGCTGTGCAGCGTTTCCGTGACCATGGCCGTGGTCTCCAGCCTGAAGCAGGACTTCCCCAACGCCTCCACCATGGAGCTGCAGTCCTTCGTCAACGTGCCGGTTATCGCTGGCATCATGACCTTCGACTGGCACTACTTCTACTTCGTCTACTTCTTCGCTCTGCTGGTCTTCTTCTTCGTGCTGGTGTTCGTGCCGAACAGCGTGAACGAAATCGGTAAGGTCCACAAGAGCGAGCAGGCCGGTGCGGCAAAGCCGAAACGCACCAAGATGCCGTTCGGTGCCTACTTCGGCATGATCCTGCAGATCGTGTTCGCCACCGGTTACGGCTTCTACACGGTGAACCTGTCTCTGGCCGCTGAAGAAACCGGCGTGATCACTGCCGTCCAGGCCGCTACCGTGATGACCGTTGTGTCCATCTCCTCCTTCATCGGTGGCTTCCTGTTTGGCTTCGCCAAGCGCTTTGTCGGTATGTTCATCGGCATCATCGCCATCGCTATGGAAGCGGCCGGCCTGTTCCTCTGGGCCAACACCGCATCCCTGGGCGCATGGTATGCCGCTGCAGTGCTCTTCGGTGTCGGCTTCTGCTGGTTCATGCCGTACGTGAACTTCCTGGTCAACGAGCACACCGATCCGACCATCTCTGCTCAGGCCACCTCCTACGCCTTCTTCGGCAACTCGGTTGGCTCCTTCCTGCCGACGTACGCATTTGCCGCACTTGGCGCCCTCACTGGCCTGACCAGCACGTGGAAGTCGCTGAACGAAGCTGGCGTGATGATGATTATCTGCATCGTCATGGTGCTTGTCTTCAACGCCTTCGATAAGAAGAAGCCGGCAGCCGTGGAGGCTGAGCCAGCCAAGTAATCAAATAAGTAATCAATAATCTTGAGGGCGCTAGCCCCATGCATTGAATTCCCAACAGGCGGCGGTCGTATGGCCGCCACCTTCATAAGACAGGTACGCCATTGCCAATCCAATACGCCAAGTATTCCAATACGTCCGCCTGAATAATTTGGTCTATCAGCAATGAAGTTAAGGAACTATCATCATGAACTGCCCAACCGCTGACCACACTGCCCCTGATATCGAATCCATGGTGGCTCCGCCGTCCGCCCAGCCGCTTGACCCCATCCCGGCCCCGATTCCGGAAACCAAGAACTTCCCCCCCACATTGACGAAGTGCCGGAAGGCTGTATCGTACTCGATGAGCCGACCGAGGATTCCTTCGGCTACCCGGTTGATATGGAACAGGTCACGTACGCCACCCGCCAACTGGCAGACGGCACTTCCGTTGATATGCCATTGTGGGTGTTCACTCCCGGCACGGATAACATGCCTGAAGGCCAGATTCCGGAAGGTGGCTGGCCGATAATCATATTCGTGCGCGGCTCCGCATTCCATGAGCAGAACGTGCTTGACTACCTCAACTACTATGTGCGCATCGCCGAGAAAGGCTTTGTGGTGGCAGCCGTCAAGTACCGTGCCAGCGACGACGCCCCATTCCCCGCGCAGATGCAGGACTGCAAGACCGCAGTGCGTTTCATGCGTGCCAACGCTGAACGATTCCACGTCAACAAGGATCGTGTGGCGCTGTGGGGCGATTCCTCCGGTGGTCACACGGTGTTGATGGCTGGTTTCACTGGGGATACGGCTCCGGATACGCCGGATTATCAGCCGGTGAGTGCTGAGGTGAAGTGCATTGTGGATTGGTATGGTCCGACCGACTTCGCCATGATGAACCATTACCCCAGCTCCCAGAACCATCATGTCCCCGAATGCCCGGAAGGCATGGAGATCGGTGGCGTGAACGTTTTGGAACACCGTGATTTAAGCCGCAATGCCTCGCCTATGACCTGTCTGGATGCTGATCGTCCGACTCCGCCGACGTTGATCATGCACGGCGGCCGTGATTTGTTGGTGCCGTTCAATCAGAGCTGCCGCCTGTATGTCACGATGAAGGCGCTTAATAAGAATGTGACCTTCTACAAGCTTGGCAATGCCAGCCATGCTGCCTATGGATTCCGCAGCAATCGCGCCGTCGGCATAGTGCTCGATTGGCTTGCCGGGCGTCTGTAGTTCTTATTGGTATCGCCCTGCCCGGGTATTTCTCGCGTTGAGTAACAAGAAACGATAGAAATACTCGGAGATTGGGTTTTGTTCCGAAAATGTTGCGTTGACCCGTTCGGAGCGGGACACTCTCGAAAGCAGATGAGAACGGTCAGAGTTCGATTTCCCGGCCGATTACTCGGTCGTTTTTTCCCCCAATCGGTCCTCCGGTCAATCCGCCAGTCGGCGCGGATGGGCGGCGGAGACCTCCCAGCCCAAGGCCATCAGGGTCTTGCGGTCGGCCTTGCTCAGTGCCTTGCAATCCAAGGCCTCGATAAGATCAGGGCGAATCTCGGCGGTACGGGCCAGCGCTTCGTCGCGGCGAAAACGGTCCACCTTGCCGTGGTCGCCGGACAACAGCACGTCCGGCACCGCAATACCACGCCACACGGCCGGTTTGGTGTACTGGCGATGTTCAAGCAGCGCGCCCTCGCCGGTGTAGGATTCCTCAACAATCGAATCTGGGTTGCCCATGAACCCGGGCATCAGACGGGTGATGGCCTCAAGCATCACCGATACCGCTACTTCGCCGCCGTTCAGCACATAGTCGCCGATCGAATATTCGCGTACGTTGACGCCCTGGGCGCGGTAGTAGTCCGGGATGCGCGCATCGTAGCCCTCATACCGGCCGCAGCCGAACAGCAGATGGTCGGCATGGCTGAGCTCGGTGGCGTCGCGCTGGGTAAACAACGGGGCCGATGGGTTCGGGAAGATGAGCACCGGTGCGCCGGATGGAGCGGGGGACTCAGACGGCTGCGAGAATCCCAGCAGCTCGTCCAGGCATTCGCTCCACACTTCGGGCTTCATCACCATGCCGGCCCCGCCGCCGACTGGCGTATCATCCACCGAATGATGCACATCGTGGGTCCAGTCGCGCAGGTTGTGCGCCTTGATCTCCAACAATCCCTTGGCCTGGGCTTTGCCCATCAGGCTGAGGTTCATCACCTCAAAGTATTCGGGGAACACGCTCACGATATCGATCTTCATGTCATCCAGCCTAACGGTAGCCCCTCCCGCATTACACGGCCACCACTACACTATTGCGGTGATGAATACGACGATGAACCTCCCCACCCGCAAAAAGCCCGAAGTGTTGTCCCCGGTCGGCAACCTGAGGGGCCTGAAAACCGCGGTCGATTATGGTGCCGACGCCGTCTACTGCGGCGGCAAAGCCTTCGGCATGCGATCGGCTCCCAAAAACCTTAGCCTTGAGGATTTCGAGGAAGGATCGCGCTACGCCCATGAACGCGGCGCTCGCGTGTACGTGACCTGCAACGTGCTGCCGCGCAACAACGAGATCGAAGCCATGCGCGAGTACGTCGGCCAGCTCAAAGACACCGGCGTGGACGCGCTGATCGTCTCCGATATTGGCGTGATGATGATGGCCCGTCAAGTGGCTCCGAATCTGGAACTGCACGTCTCCACCCAGGCCGGCGTGACTAATTATCAGGCTGCGAACGCCTTCTACGAGCTTGGTGCTCGCCGTGTGGTGTTGGCCCGCGAGATGGACTTGCAGGCCGTGCGTGATATTCGCGCTAACATTCCCGATGACCTCGACATCGAATGCTTCGTCCACGGTGCTATGTGCATGGCCTTCTCCGGCCGCTGCCTGTTCTCCAACTATCTGACCGGCCGCGATGGCAATCACGGCGAATGCGCCCAGCCATGCCGCTGGAAGTATTCGATCGTGGAAGAGAAGCGCCCCGGCCAGTACTTCCCGATCGAACAGACCGAGAACGGCGCCTATCTGTTCAATTCGCAGGACATGAATATGCTGGGGCACTTGGATGATTTGATTGACTCCGGTGCCACCAGCCTCAAAATCGAAGGCCGCGCGAAAAGCGCCTACTATATCGCCGCCATGACCAACGCCTACAAAACCGCGGTTAATGAATACATGATTCAACGCGGTTTTGAAGACGCTGATGGCAATGTTTTGAAGCCTTTCCACGACCGTGTGATTCGCCCGGGCGACCCCGATTTTGGCCAAGGAACCGAAGATCAAGTGATGCGCAATGCCGATGCCGCGTTCGCCGGTGTGGCCGATGAGGGATATGACCGTGGCTCTGATACTGCGGTTGCCGATTCGGTCATCGGCTCGGTTGCCGCAGAACGTGACCGCGTGACGGTTGCTGATGCCGCCGACTCAACTGCCTCTGGTACGCCGGCCGGCACCGCCGTCGAACCCGACGGCATGAGCTCTCACGCCCGTTCCACGCGCCGCAAGTCCAACACCGCGGTCGAACAGATTGAGACCGATTGGAAGCATGCGGCCGTTCGCCCGGCCCCACACGTCGAACTGCCCGAATGGCTGCTCGAGGAAACCGACAAGGTGGCCCACCGCGACTACTCCACCGGCTTCTATTACCCGGAGCACAAGGTCACACAGAACACCGACCGCTCCGCCTACTTCCGCTCATGGCTGGTAGTGGGCGAAGTGCTGAGCTGGAGCGCGGACGAAGACGGACGTGTCACGCTGATGAGCCGTAACAAGATCGAGCCCGGTCAACAGGTCGAATTCCTGCTGCCTGGCGAGAGACCATTGGTCTTTACCGTGCCGGAAACCGGCCTGCGCGATGCCGATGGCACGCCGGTACCCGCCATCAATAATCCGGCGCACGTGTTCTCGATGCCCTGCCCGCACCAGGTGCCCATCAACGCCGCCATCCGCTCGCGCGCCAAAAAGCCCACCCTCAAAGCCGAATAACCTACCACTTCGCCCCCGCTGACTGGGGGGGGTGGTCATGAAAATCATGAACACCGCCCGCACCCAAGAAAGAATGCCTTATGCCTGAATACAGCGAAGAAATCCTCGATTCCAACAGCATCAGCTCTACCGATAAAGCCGGTCGCCCTATTCCGGTGACCATCCCCATCGCACTGGCCTCCGGCATCAAGGTGGTGTACACCACGCGACTGGGCGGCCTGAGCACCGGCGATTACGGCAACCTGAACCTCGGCGGCAAGTCCGGCGACGAACCTGAGGCCGTGCTGTCGAACCGCATCGCACTTGCCGAAGCGGTGCAAGCCCGCCTATCGCTGGTCTCCCAAGTACATTCCGGAGTGGCTGTGGACGTGGACGACTCGTTCGTCATCAACACCCCCTTCGGCTTCGATGTGTCCGGCACACATGGTGAGACTGACACTCCGCACGTCATCGAGGCGGACGGCCAGGTCACCGCACAATCCGGCATCGCCCTAGGCATGTTCGCGGCCGACTGCCTGCCGGTGCTGCTGGGCGACCCAGTCACCGGTATCATTGGTGCGGCCCACTGCGGCCGTCGTGGTCTGGAGCGTGGTGTGATCGGCGCCACGGTAGACCTGATGAAGAGCAAGGGTGCCGACCCGGCGAACATCGTCGCCACACTCGGCCCGCGCATCTGCGGCGACTGCTATGAAGTGGGCGACGAGATCGCTGACCAGTTCATCAAGCGCTTCCCGCTGACCAAGACGAAGACCCGCTTCGGTGGTGCCGGCATTGACATCGCCGAGGCGGCAATGATCGACCTCGCTTTCGCCGGCGTACATCAGGTGGTCGATTCTATGCCGCGCGTGCACGCCGCCACCCAGTACCTTGAGGAAGATCCGGAACTCGCCGAACTGTGCCGCACGGACGGCGAAGGACCGGCCGAGCTCGCGGAGCGCATCGACAACATCAGCCACAGCATGTGCACGCTCGAAAACCCACTGTGGTACTCGCACCGCCGCGCCGCGCTCGCCAACAAAACACACGAAGGCCGCCTCCTCGCCCTCATCGTGCGTGACTAAGCGGAGAATGCGAGCACATTCCGTGGAGAAGATGTGATGCAGTTCACGGACGGCCAGCCCTCACCCTACGGTGGTGCCTATGACTGAGAGAGATTTCGATACCCCCGTCGAGACGCCTACCGTCCAGCCGGCCCCCGCTCAGGGCGCCAAACCGGCGCAAACCGTGCCGGTGGTGGCCGTAGTGCTGGCCGCCGGCTTCGGCACGCGCTTCGGCCCCGATAATCCCAAGCAGCTTGTCTCCGTGGGCGGCAAGCCCATCGTGTGTTGGAGCATTGATGCCTTTGAACATTGCGATCGCGTCAGCGACATCGTGGTGGTGGTCAATCCCAAGGTGCGCGGTGAAGTGGAAACGTTGGTTGGCGAGATGGGTTACACCAAGGTCCGCGTCATCATTGACGGCGGTGACGAGCGTGTGGACAGTACCGCCGCCGCGCTCGACATGCTGGCTACGGCTGGCATTCCGGACGATGCCAAGATTCTGATCCATGACGCCGTCCGTCCGTTCGTGGAACAGTCCGCCATCGACGGTTCGATTGATGCGCTCGACCAGTTCACGGCCGCGACCGTGGCCTACGCCTCAACCGACACCGTGCTGTTGACCGAGGATCTGGGCGATTTGAAAGTGGTCAAGTCGGTGCCGGACCGCCCGAACACCTTCCGCGCGCAGACCCCGCAATCCTTCCGCTTCGCGACGATTCGTCACGCTTACGAGTTGGCTGCCGCCGACCCGGACTTCCATCCCACCGACGACACGCGCGTAGTGGTCGATTATCTGCCTGATGAACCCGTCGCCATTGTCTCCGGTGCGGAAACCAACCTGAAGATCACCACGCTGGAGGATATTCCCACAACTGAGCGTATCGCCGAGGAGATTCTCGGTCGTGATCCCAAGGAAGAGGCCCGCGCCCGCATGCACGCCCTGCTGGCCCAAGCGGCCGGCCAGATGCATCGCTAGACTGGCATTATGCGTGAACTCAATGTTGTGATCTCCGGCTTCGACCACTATGACGGCGTGGAGGTCAATCCCGCCGTCGAAGTGCCCAAGGCCATCGCCGAGCAGGGGCTGGGCGTCTCCTCTGCTCCGGACGATCCGTTGGAGCAGGTCGCCGTCACCGTCCATGCCGTCAGCATCCCGGTGAGCTTCGCCAAAGCCTGGCCCACGCTGAAAGAGACGATTGAGGCCACCAAGCCCAATATCGTCATCGCCACCGGGCTCAAGCACGCAGCCCGAGGCGTGATGCTTGAACGATGCGCCACCAACCTGATGGACGCGATCAAGCCGGACGCGGACAACGTGACCCCACGCCGCGAACCCATCGACCCCAATGGCCCGGCCGCCTATTGGACCCGCCTACCGTTGCGCTCGATCCTGAATGATTTCACGGACGATTCGATCCCGGCCACCCTGAGTTCGGACGCAGGCACGTTCGTATGTAATTCACTGTTCTACAACTTGCTCAACTGGACCGCCACCCAGGAGCGGGTGCTGGGCGGATTCGTCAGCTTCCCGCCGGTCGTACCGGCGGATTCCAGCCAGCGTGGTCTGCCACTCGACCAGCAGATCGCCGCTGGCCGTGATGTGGTGTGCGAAGCCGTGCGCTACTATCTCAAGCCCTCCAGCTCCGACATCCTCATCGCCTAGCACGCTGCGCGCCACGCCGGAATAGAACATGGTTCGCACGCATTGTAACGATTGCGCGTCGCTCAACGCCCAGCGTTAGTGCGATGCGCTACAGTGCTTCAAGGATGTGCCAAGAGCTTTATGCGTGTGCGAAAGGAATAAACAGCGATGGTGGATCGTTTCCCGGTGGTGCTGCGAGGATATGACAAGGAGAAGGTTGATGCTGCCTTCGACGCTACTCAGGAGAGTGTGAAGCGTGCGCAGCAGACGTTGGCCAGCATGCGTGAGCAGATTGCGGCGGATGACGACCGTATTCTGCAACTGCAGGCCCAACTTCAGGAAGAGAAGAACAAGAAGCCGGAAGGCAACAGCTTCGCTTCCCTGGGAGCGAACGCCCAGCAGATGCTCGCCTCCGCCGAGCAGACGAGTACCGAACTGCTGGAACGCGCCAAGCAGGACGCGTCCTCCATCCGTACCACGGCTCAGGCTCAGGCCGAAACACTGATCAACAACGCCAAGCTGGATGCCCAGCATATCGTTGACGACGCCAATGCCAAGGCCGCCTCGATTCTGACGAACGCCAACAATCAGGCCGAATCAGTGACCACCTCCGCCAACGAGGACGCCGCACAACTGCGCTCCGAAACCGCCAAGACCATCACCGAACAGCGTCAGACCGTCGAGCTTGAGCTCAGCAACGCGCGCGAAGAGCACACCAAGAAGATGGCTTCCGAACGCTCCACTCAAGAGCGCGAAATCGCCGACATGAAGGCGGAAGCGACCCAGCAGGTTGCCGCAATGCGCAAAAGCGCCAATGAGGAGATCACCAAGTTTAAGTCTGATTCCAACGATCAGATTGAGGCGGCGCTCGCCGAGGCCAACAAGAAGCTCGCCGACGTGCGCGAGCAAGTGTCCAAGATGATGACCGAAGCCCAGCGCAAGGCCAGCGAAATCATTGATGCGGCCAAAACCAAGGGTCAGGAAATCACTGATGAGGCCGAGGTCAAGCGCACCAGCACGATGAGCCAGGTCAACGCCGAGGTCGAGCAGATCCGTCACGACATCGCCGCTCAGCAGGATGAGGCCACGAAGAAGGTCAACGAACTGCTGCAGCACCTCGAAGAGCGTCGTGTGGCGGCCAAGCGGGAAGCCGATGAGTTGGTCGGCCAGGCCAAGAACACTCGCGACCAAGCCGATTCGTATGCCGCGTCCAAGCGCGAGGAGGCGGACATCCAGGCCGCCGCAATCGTACATAAGGCGGGCGAGGAAGCCGATGCGCAGATCGAGGAGCGTCGCGCCGCCGCCCAAAGCGAGCTTGACGGTCTGTCCAAGCGCATCGCCGATCTGCAGGAACGCGAGTCCGTCATCACCCAGCGTGTTTCGGAACTGCGTTCTATGTTCTCGCAGGCGTTCTCCGGATTCGCTTTCGGCGGTAATGCGGCGGCCTCTGGTCAGGATCAGGAAGCCGCTGCCGTGGCGTCATTGCCGGTGGTTGCGCCCGTCCCGGAAGTCAAGCCTGTACACAACGAGGCCGATGATCAGCCGGGTGAGTTGAGCGGAAACGAGTCGGCTGCCGACGATCACAATGAGACAGATGCGGCACCGGCTGATTCGGCTGATTCGGCTGCACAGAATGAGCAGTCCGAATCGTCTGAGCCGTCCGAGCACCAGACACAGGGCGAACCGGAGGCCCCGACTCAGGAGAATCCAGCCGTATCTGAGCAGAACGGCGAATGACAGGCCTTCGATTAGACTACTAGCGGTAAGAATTACGGCACCTGCGCTTTCGAGCCAGGTGCCGTATTCGTTTGAATCTGCGCCACAAGCGCACCATCACAGAAGGAGTATGACATGAGTGAATTGACGCCTCTGACCGACGAAGCGTTGAATACCCTGCGCGGCGATTTCGCACAGAGCGGCACCAACCGTCTGGCCATGAACGCGGTGACCGCCGCCGGCATCGACAAGGTGGCTCGCAATTATGACCGCGCTCGTCTGATGCAGCGTCGTTTCTCCACCATCGTTGACAATGGCGAAGCCACCCATCAGGATCGCTCCGGCCGCTGCTGGCTGTTCAGCTCCCTGAACGTGGCCCGTTTCGTGGCCAAGAAGAACATGAACTTGAAGGAGTTCGAGTTCTCCCAGAACTACGCGATGTACTACGACAAGCTGGAGCGCGTCAACTACTTCCTTAAGGATGTGGCCGCTCTGGTGGCTGCCGGAGAGCCTTCCGACTCCCGCCTGATGCAGCACCTGCTCGCCGACGTGATGGGCGATGGCGGCCAGTGGACCATGGCCATGAACGTGTACAAGAAGTACGGCGCTGTGCCCAAGGACCTGTTCCCGGAGACCGAATCCTCCAAGAACACCGGTGAAATGAACACCCAGCTGCGCCACATGCTGCGCACCGCCGTGGCGCACATGTACGCCGCTGACGGCGATGCCTCCAAGGTCGAGTCGATTATTGCCGACGCCACTGCTGCCGGCCACCGTATTCTGACCATCCACCTGGGCGAGCCGCCGGTTTCCTTCGACTGGGAATGGACCGACAAGGATGGCGAATTCCACCGCGACGGCGAGATTACACCGGTTGAGTTCTGGAAGAAGTACGTGGGTCCGGCTGATCTTGAGGACTACGTGTGCCTGGTGGACGATCCGCGCACTGAACACGCCAAGGGCAAGAAGATCGGCATCGAGCACCTCGGCAATGTGGCTGGCGGCGACGCCACCGAGTACCTCAACGTGCCAAACCAGTTCATGAAGGACTGCGTCAAGCAGATTCTCGTTGAGCAGGGCATTCCGGTATGGTTCGGTGCCGACTGCCACCCGTTCATGGACCGTGAGAACGGCGCTTGGGCCACCGACCTGTTCGAGTACGGCCGCGTGTACGACGTGGACTTCGATTTGGACAAGGAAGCCCGCGTGCGCTTCGGCGACTCCGCCATGAACCACGCCATGGCTTTCGCCGGCGTTGACGTGGCCGACGACGACACCACCCGCCGCTGGCGCGTGGAGAACTCTTGGGGCACCAAGATCGCCGACAAGGGCTACTTCACCATGTCCGACGACTGGTTCACCGAATACGTCTACGAGGTAGCCGTCCCGAAGGCCCTGTTGCCGGAGGAATACCAGAAAGCCCTCGAAGAGCCAGCCACCATGCTCCCCGCATGGGACCCGATGGGTGCTTTGGCCAAGTAGCACGCGAAGCGTGCGTCGGCCAAAGCGCCTGAGGCGACAGGCCGTGAAACGAACAGCCCAGTGGGCTGTTCGTAGGCCTGGCTCACGGTCGTAAGACCGTGAGGGACGCCGAAGGCAGCATTGAGCCTCGCCGTAGGCGAGTCCATAATCGCAAGGGCTCGGAGAGCATTGGCCTGATAGCTGCTATAGTTGGGCCTTCGTGCAACGTGCACGCAAGGCCCAACTTTATAGTCGTATACAAGGAAAGGAGTCGAGCAATGGCAGCACTACGTGGTCCGGATAGTTCCGAGGATGAACGTCGTTTGGGGGAGCAGGCCGTCTTTCCCGAGACCGTCGATGTCAACATTCGTCAGCTTGACCCCATTCCCGCGCCGCGTGCCTTCCTGAGGGAGCAGCCGCTTACCGATGAGATGAGCGAGCTCGTGCTCCACTCGCGGCAGGAAATCCGCGATGTGCTCAACGGCCGCGATGACCGACTGCTCGTCATCGTGGGCCCCTGCTCAATCCACGACACGAAGGCCGCGCACGAGTACGCAGAAAAGCTGGCTGCCGTCAAGCGCGAGTTGGAAGACCGACTCGTGATCGTGATGCGCGTGTACTTCGAGAAGCCGCGCACCACCATCGGCTGGAAAGGCCTCATCAACGACCCCGATCTGGACGGTCGCTTCAATATTCGTAAGGGCATGTGGCTGGCCCGTAAGGTGCTCACCGACGTGCTGAGCCTCGGCTTGCCCGCCGCCACCGAATGGCTTGACCCCATCACCCCGCAGTACATCTGCGACGCGATCAGCTGGGGTGCCATCGGCGCGCGTAACACCGAATCCCAAGTCCACCGCGA
The DNA here is from genome assembly GCF_041900695.1 of Bifidobacterium sp. 2450. Taxonomy (NCBI): domain Bacteria; kingdom Bacillati; phylum Actinomycetota; class Actinomycetes; order Bifidobacteriales; family Bifidobacteriaceae; genus Bifidobacterium; species Bifidobacterium sp. 2450. Next base: position 103,498 of record NZ_JBHEEA010000005.1, on the reverse strand, counting down.
ACTGGCCAGTGGCCTGTCCATGCCGGTGGGCTTCAAGAACTCCACCGACGGTTCCATTAAGGCCGCCGCCGATTCCTGTTTCGCGGCCGGCTTCGAGCATCACTTCCTGTCCATTAACTTGGACGGTCGCGTGATTTCCGCTGAAACCAAAGGCAACCCGGACTGCCATCTGGTTCTGCGCGGTTCCAGCCACGGCCCGAACTACGATGCCGAATCCGTGCGTCAAGCTATGGAAGACCTCAAGGTTTCCAAAGCGTCCGGCCCGAGCCAGCATGGCCTCGTCATCGATGCCGCCCACGGCAACTGCGGCAAAGACGAAAACCGCGAAGCCGAAGTCATCGAAGAGATCGCTGAGCGCCTGGCGCACGGCGAACAAGGCATCACCGGCGTAATGATGGAAAGCTTCTTGGTCGGCGGTCACCAAAAGCCGGCCCCGCTCGACCAGTTGGTCTACGGTCAGTCCGTCACCGACTCTTGCGTGCCGTGGGAACGCACCAACGAGCTGCTGCACACCCTAGCTGACGCCGTCACCGCTCGCCGCTCGGCTAAGTAGTTTTGTCTTTGTAGAAGTGCTCACTGAGACCCACTCAGTGAGCATTTTTGCCAATAACGGTGGTCATGTCAGTTTGTTCCCGTGACATCTTATCCTTGGGAAAGATACTGACCCAAGGAGAGATGTTATGCAGCAGCAGGAGGAAGCAGCACATTCGCTGCATCCGTTGCAAGTCGGTCCGCAGCCGTTGAACACCCCAGAAGAGCTTCGCGCCATTCGTCAGGCGATGGGGGAGGGGAAGAACCCGCTCGTTGCCACTGATGTGCCGCGCTGGGAAGATCAGGTGGGTGTCAGTCGCATCATCAACCGCCGCGTATTGGAGTTGGAGCCGCTGCCCACGCCTGCGCAAGTGCTCGCTGAGCTCCCGCTGACCGATCAGGCTCAGGAAATCGTCGCCTACTCGCGTGATGAGATTCGCGCGTGCCTGTACGGCCAAGATGACAGGTTGTTGGTCATCGTCGGCCCCTGTTCGGTTCATGACCCGAAGGCCGCGCTGGACTACGCGCATCGATTGGCCAGGCTGAAGGACGAGCTCGGCGAGCAGCTGCTCATCGTCATGCGCGTGTACTTCGAGAAGCCGCGCACCACCATCGGCTGGAAGGGTCTGATCAACGACCCGGATATTGATGGCAGCCACAATATTCGCAAGGGCCTGTTGCTTGCTCGCAAAACCTTGCTTGGTGTGCTGAAGGAAGGATTGGCGGCCGCCACGGAATTTCTGGAGCCCACCAGCCCGCAGTTCATCTCGGACGCGGTGAGTTGGGGCGCCATTGGTGCGCGCAACACGGAAAGCCAGATCCACCGCCAATTGGCCAGCGGGCTTTCCATGCCGGTCGGCTTCAAGAACGCCACTGACGGCTCGGTGAAGGCAGCGGTCAACGGTTGCTTCGCCGCTGCTCAGCAGCACACGTTCTTCGGCATTGACCATCTGGGGCGTGCCTGCGCAGTCGAGACCCTTGGCAACCCGGACTGCCATGTGGTGTTGCGCGGCTCGATTCACGGCCCGAACTACGATGCCGAGTCCGTGGCCAAAGCCATGGAAGACGTACGCGCCGAAATGCCCGCCGAATCCGCAGCCTCGCACGGTCTGATTGTTGATTGCTCGCACGGTAACTCCGGCAAGGACGAGCATCGTCAGGCCGAAGTCGTGCGCAATATTGCCAGCAGAATTGCAGCTGGCGAACAGGGTATTACCGGCATCATGATGGAAAGCTTTATTGAAGGAGGCAATCAGAAGGCCGCGCCGCTTGATCAGCTGGTCTATGGCAAGTCGATTACCGACAAGTGCATCAGCTGGGAAGAAACCGAGGCCTTGCTGCGCGAGCTTGCGGAAGCCGTGGCCACGCGGCGTTGGCACTGAGTTGCGTCATCGGCTCTCTCACGGGAGCAATGTAACGAAACGTCTGACTACCCTTCAGCCCGCCATTCGGTGGCCAGCTCCCCTGACAAGGGGAGCCGAAAGTGTTGTGAAAGGAACTTACGTATGGGGATGAAAACTGTAGCTATTATTGGCGCATTGGATGAGGAAGTGGCGCTGATTGCCAAATCGCTCACGCATGTGACGCACACCGCCAAGGGCAACCTTGACATCGTGTCCGGCACGGTCGACTCCTTCGGTTCTGACGTCATCAAGGTTGCCGCAACGGTAGGCGGCATGGGACTGGTCAATGCGGCCGCCACCACGCAACTGCTGATTGACGAGTTCGCCCCGGACGCCGTGATTTTCAGCGGCATCGCCGGCAACCTCAACACCCACCTGCACATCAACGACGTGGTGCTCGGCGGCACCCTGCGCTACCTCGACACTGACATGCGGCTCGTAGGCCAGTGGAAGCCCGGAACTGCGGACGCTCCGGTGGAGGAATTCCACTCTGATGACCGTCTGCTGGAAGTTGCCGACGAAGCGCTTGCCAATGCGGGCATTATCCACATCACCGGCATCATCGCCTCCGGCAACTACTTCGTGGACACGCCCCAAAAGGTCGAGGAGGTCATCCGACTCACCGGGGCTGACGCCGTGGAGATGGAAGGCGCCGCCGTGGCACAGGTCGCCGCCCGCAATGACGTGCCGGCACTGGTGATTCGTGCCCTTTCCGACAACGCCGACACCGATTACGAGGTATTCAAGGAGTTCGACATCTCCGAGTACGCCGATACCGCCGCCCGTCTGGCTGTCGACATCGTCAAGCGCCTGTAGTCGGCGGGCTGGCCCGTCTCACCATCCACGTTTTGGGTATGATGACCACTATATGAGCGCTTTCAAACTATTGCTTATAACCTGAGCCATACTCGGTGTGCGGCACAGCGATGTGCGGGGTTCATCGCTGGGGCCACAAGCTGTACCAGTTCTTCTCCCGCATGCCGGTCGCTGTGCTCAATTCGTTAAGCGACGACAACACCGTCGCGAAGCATTGAATACACAATGCGCACGCTGCACTGGGGTTTATCTGCAGCATGAGGAGAGAAAAAATGACTGCAAGTGCAACCGCGGCTGTGACCAAACCGGTGAAGAAGGATTCGGTTCCTGAGATCATCGCCGCTTCCATGGTCGGTACGGCCATCGAATTCTACGATAACTACTGCTATTCCATTGCCGCTGCTAGCTACTTCGGCATGATCTTCTTCACGGACGTCGCCAAGTCCAACCAGACCCTCGCCACGCTGATGGCCTTCGTGACCTTCGCCGTTTCGTTCCTCGCCCGTCCGTTCGGCTCCATGCTGTTCGGCCACTTCGGTGACAAGCTCGGCCGTAAGAAGACGCTGGTTATCGCCCTGATGACCATGGGCATCGCCACCTTCCTGGTTGGCTGCCTGCCCGGTTATGAGCAGATTGGCGCATGGTCCGTCGTGATTCTGTGCATCTGCCGTGCCTGCCAGGGCGTGGGCCTCGCCGGCGAATGGTCCGGTGCCGCGCTGGTCGCCACCGAAAACGCTCCGGCCGACAAGCGCGCCCTGTACGGTTCCTTCCCGAACCTTGGCGCCCCGATTGGCTTCTTCTGCGCTTACGGCCTGAACCTGCTGCTCGAATCCAACCTGAGCAAGGAACAGATGATTGCTTTCGGCTGGCGTATCCCGTTCCTGTGTTCCGCCGTGCTGGTGATCATCGGCCTGTACGTGCGTGCCCGCATGTCTGAGACCCCGGTGTTCCAGAAGGCCACTGAAGAGAAGCGCACCTCCAAGCACCCGCTGCGCGACCTGCTGCCGTACTGGAAGGAAGTCGTGCTCGGCACCGTAGCCATGGGTATCACCTACACCCTGTTCTACGTACTCGGCACTTGGTCGCTGGCCTACGGCGTCAAGGGCTTGGGCTTCCAGCAGGGCGAGTACCTGCTCATGCAGATGTGCTCCGTGGTGTTCTTCGCCATCTTCATCGTGGTCTCCTGCGTGTACGCCGACAAGGTGGGTCGCAAGAAGGTCATGATTGCCGTGACCGCCGCCGCCTTGGTGCTCAGCTTCTTCGTGCCGATGCTGCTCGTGCACTCCGCCGCCCACATCATGATCTTCCTGTGCGTCGGCTTCGTGATCATGGGTGGTTTGTTCGGCCCCTGCGGCGCCTACCTGCCTGAGCTGTTCCCGGTGCACGTGCGCTACTCCGGCGCCGGCCTGAGCTACAACCTCGCCGCCATCTTCGGTGGCGCATTCGCTCCGACCATCGCCCAGGCCCTGGTTGCTTCCAAGTTCGGCGTTGCCGGTGTGGGCTGGTACATGGCCATCATGGCCGCCCTCGCCCTGCTCGCTCTGTTCCTGATCAAGGAAAGCAAGGACAAGGACTACGAGCTGTAAATAAAGCTCCCCATATTATGCTCCCGCCAGCGGGAGCATTTTGTTATGTCATCCCGCCAAAAATGAACAATAGACGAACTTACGTAGTTTGGGCATCTCACTACGCCTTGCACGTTTTACTCTGGAAATCATGGATATCTGGCAGATCGTCGTGATTGTGGTGCTCGCCGCGCTGATACTGGCGTGGGTTGCCGTCATCGCCTACAACAAAGGCCGCGTTTCAGGCCGGCTCGCCGCCGAACAGGACCTTTCCCGCGACGAGGATACGCGTTCTCTATTCGGTGATGATGCGCCCGTGCGCCCCACCGAGCGTCGCCTGATTGAAGTCCTGCCCGAAGCCCTGATTGTTACCAACCGCAACGGCCTGGTCCAATATTCAAGCTCCGGCTCAGTGCCATTCGGCCTAGTCTCCGGCGACCGACTCAACTCGCGCGAAGTCGAGGACATCCTCACTCAGGCCGCCGCCGACGGTGGCGTGCGTGAGCGTGAGGTTCAGCTGCCGGTCAATCGCAATTCCTATCCGTCCTCTAATGGCCGAGGACTGGAGGCCGGCCAGTCACGCCCGTCCAACACGCTGTATTTGCGTGTGCGCATTGGCGATATCGGCGATGACCTGTACGCCATCTTCATCAACGACATGTCCGAGCAGCGCCGTTTCGAGGCCGTTCGCCGTGACTTTGTGACCAACGTTTCGCACGAACTCAAGACTCCGGCCGGTGCCATCTCGCTACTGGCCGAAACCGTGACCGCCGCCGCCGATGATCCGGACGCCGTACGGTATTTTTCCGGCCGTATCTCCAAGGAATCCGCGCGCCTGACCGAACTGGTGCATCATCTTATCGACTTGCAGAAAGCCCAAAGCCCGCAAAGTGTGATTGATGCGCGGCGCATTTCCGCGCTGGATGTGGCACGCGCCGCCATCGCCGCCAATCAGACCCAAGCCGACTCCCGCCATGTGGATATCCGGCTGAGCGTCAACGGACAGTCAGTGCCCACGGAGGTCGAGGAGTTGACCGATGGCGGAGGTTCCTTGGAAGAATCAGGCAGCCCAGCCACGAGCGGTCCGATGATCAAGGCCGACAAAGAGGCCATGCAAACCGCCGTCAAGAACCTCGTGGAGAACGCCATCCATTACTCGCCCGAACACACCACTGTGGCGGTCGGCGTGGGGGAGCGCGATGGCAAAGTCACCATTCGCGTGGTCGATCAGGGCATCGGCATCCCCGCCAAATCACTGGACCGCATTTTCGAGCGGTTCTACCGGGTCGACCCGGCCCGCTCGCGCGAGACCGGCGGTTCGGGACTTGGCTTGGCCATCACCAAGCACTGCGTGCAGGAGAACGGCGGTCGGATTTCGGTCTGGTCGCGTACGGGGGAGGGGTCGACGTTCACCATCGAGCTGCCGGCCGCCCCGGATGAGGATGACGACGAGGCCCGGCCGGACGAGTCGACACAAGCGTAGGGCCTTGGTTGGTGACCGATATGGTGCCATTCCATTGCCACACAATCACACAGTGGGCGAGGTGCGCACACCGCGCGTAGCCCAATTACGCAATTACGTACTTTCAGGAAACAGCAGGCTAACGGAGAACAAATGGTTACGATAGTGTCGGAAAACTTTGCGCCTATGCGCACGGGGACATACCCAAGAAAGGCTACTATGACACGCATTCTTATCGTCGAAGACGAGGAATCCTATCGCGAGCCGCTGGTATACCAGCTCACACGCGAGGGATACGACGTGTCCGCCGCCGCCACTGGCGAGGAAGGTCTGGAACTGTTCACCAAGGGCGGCATCGATTTGGTGCTGCTTGATTTGATGCTGCCGGGCATTGACGGCACTGCACTGTGCCGTCGCATTCGTGAGCAGAGCCGTGTGCCGGTTATTATGCTCACCGCCAAGAGCGCCGAAATCGATAAGGTCGTTGGCCTTGAGATTGGTGCGGACGATTATGTGACCAAGCCGTACTCTTTCCGTGAGCTGCTGGCCCGCATCCGTGCCGTGATGCGTCGCAATCAGGCCACGGCCCAGGCTTCCGGCACTGTGGATGACGATATTCCGCTGGTGTGCGGCGATATCGCCATGCAGGTAGGCCAGCATCAGGTCACCGTACGCGGCGAAACCGTGTTCTTCCCGCTCAAGGAATTCGAACTGCTCGAATACCTCATGCAGAACAAGGGCCGTGTGATGACGCGTCACCAGCTGATCGACCGCATCTGGGGTTCGGATTATGTGGGCGACACCAAGACGCTCGACGTGCATGTCAAGCGCGTGCGCTCCAAGATCGAGGAAGATCCGGCGCACCCCAAGTATCTGACTACCGTGCGTGGTCTCGGATACAAGATCGATACTCCCGCGGAGTAAATGGAAGGCGGCCTTCGGGTCGCCTTTTTTGTCGTGGATTGTGGGCTCGCCGCAGGCGAGTCCGCTCCAAAAAACTACGTAGCCTCAACGTAGCCCACAAACATCCAAGTGTTCATCTTCTGTTTACTGATTTCGGTTTTGGGCCCTTGAAACCACCAATACGCTTGTAGTTGTCATGAATTGACCGGGCAGCGCTGAGCCGCCCGCGAATAGTTGATAGAGGGATTAAGTAATAATCATGCAGAAGAACATCCTCGTTCGCTCCATTGCCGCTCTGTCCGGCATTGTGATGCTCGCTTCCGTGGCCGCCTGCGGCGATAACACCGCCACCACGACCGACAACAGCTCCTCCTCCGATTCCGCTTCCAAGTCCACCCCGATCTCCGGCAACTTCTCGGGCGCCGGCGCCTCCTCTCAGCAGGCCGCCGTTGAAGCCTGGATCGCCGGCTTCCAGGGCACCAACCCTGAGGCCAAGATCGCCTACAACCCGTCCGGTTCGGGCGCTGGCGTGCAGACCTTCCTGACCGGTGCCACCGCTTGGGCCGGCTCCGACAAGGCCCTTGCCGATGACGAAGTTGAGCAGTCCAAGTCCGTGTGCACTGAAGGTACCGCCTTCGATGTCCCGGTCTATATCTCCCCGATCGCCGTGGTCTTCAACCTCAAGGGCGTTTCCGATGCCGGCAAGCACATCAACATGGACGCTGCCACCATCGCCAAGATCTTCGACGGCAAGATCACCAAGTGGAACGATCCGGCCATCGCCGATCAGAACAAGGACCTGAAGCTGCCCGACACCGCCATCACCGTGGTGCACCGCTCCGATAAGTCCGGCACCACCCAGAACTTCGTCTCCTACTTCAAGGACGTCACCCCTGACAACTGGACCTACGACCTCTCCGAGAACTGGCCGAACGAGGTTGGCCAGGGTGCCAAGGGCACTTCCGGCGTGATCTCCACCGTCAAGCAGGCTGACGGCACCATCGGCTACGCTGACTTCTCCCAGGTCGACGACCTGGGCACCGTGGCCGTCAAGGTCGGCGACAAGTACAACGAGATTTCCGTCGAGGCCGGCTCCAAGGTCATTGGGGATTCCAAGCAGGACGACACCGTTAAGGGTGACAACCGCATTGTCATCAAGATCAACCACGCCACCGAGGCCGAGGGCGCTTACCCGATCGTCCTGGTCTCCTACGACATCGTCTGCCCGGCCTACAAGGACACCAAGCAGGCTGAGTTCGCCAAGGCTTGGCTGACCTACGTGACCTCCGTCGAGGGCCAGAAGGCCGCTCAGGATGCCGCCGGCACCGCTCCGCTGCCCTCCTCCCTGAAGTCCGAGATCACCAAGTCCATCGAGGCCATCAAGACCAAGTGATGACGTCGGCCCGCAAGGGTCGTGTGGACTGGACCTGACAACTGAACGATAGACTGTAGTAGTAAGAGCAGTCGCCGCCAACTTTAAGCCGCAGTCGTAAGCCATACGGCTGCGGCTTAAGGCGGGTCAGGACCCGAACGGTTTGGCAACGTTACAGACGAAAACCGCACCACTTGAATACTTGATAACCACCCTATATAAGGAGAATCCGTGAGTTCGCAAGACAAAACGGCTGTGCAGCCAGTTGGTGGCAAGACCGCCGACAAGGTGTTTCGCGGTGTGGCATCCGCCTGCGGCATCCTGATCCTGGTTGTACTTGCCGCTGTGTTCCTGTTCCTGTTCTCCCGCGCCTGGCCACTCATCGGTGGCGATCAGGCCGCCAACAGCCAGACCGTGTCCAGCTTTACCGGCGGCAAGGCCAGCAGCTTCTGGGGCTACGTGCTCCCGCTGTTGTTCGGTACTGTGCTCGTGTCTTTGCTGGCACTGCTGATTGCCTTCTTCGTGTCCATCGGCATTGCGCTGTTCATTTCGCATTATGCACCTAAGAAGCTCGCCACCGCGCTGAGCTATGTGGTCGATCTGCTGGCTGCCATCCCGTCCGTTATCTACGGTTTGTGGGGCGGCCTGATTCTGGTGCCGGCCATCTACCCGTTCTGGAACTGGGTTGCCAACCACCTGGGCTTCATTCCACTGTTCGAGGGGCCGGCCGCCAACCCGCCGCGCACCGTCGCCACCGTGGCTGTGGTGCTCGCCGTTATGATTTTGCCGATTATCACCTCCATGTCCCGCGATATCTTCATGCAGACCCCGCGCCTGCACGAAGAGGCCGCGCTGGCGCTCGGCGCCACCAAGTGGGAGATGATTCGTCTGGCCGTGCTGCCCTTCGGCAAGTCCGGTATCGTGTCCGCCTCCATGCTGGCTCTCGGCCGCGCGCTTGGTGAGACGATGGCCGTGTTGATGATCCTGTCCCCGGGCCTCAACTACTCCATCAAGTTGCTGCAGGCCTCGCAGAACCAGACCATCGCCGCGAATATTGCCGCACAGTACCCTGAAGCCAACGATCTGGGCGTCTCCACGCTGATCGGAACCGGTCTGATTCTGTTCCTGATCACGTTCGTGGTCAACTTCATCGCCCGTAAGCTTACCGAGAAAGCGACTGCGTGATGACTGCTGCTGAGAACACTGAAAAGACTCCGATGGACGGCGCGCCCGAAATCGACTTCGATCGTTTCCGCCCGACCCGTTCCGCCATCCAGCGCCGTAATATCATGGACCACTTCATGTGGGTCCTGATCGCGGTGGCGTTTGTGATCGCCTGCATCCCGCTGATCTCCCTGCTGTGGACCACTATCGTCAACGGCATCAAGCGCCTGAACCTGAACTTCCTGAGCTACAACATGACCGGTGTGGTCGGTGGTAACCAGACCGCGTCCGGTGGTTACGGCGGCGTGCTGCACGCCATCATCGGTACTCTCGAAATCACCGCTGGCGCTATGGTTATCTCCATTCCGATCGGTTTGATGTGCGCCGTGTACCTGGTCGAATACTCGAACCGCGGCAAGCTTGCCACCACGATTTCCCTGCTCGTCGACGTGATGAGCGGCATCCCGTCCATCGTGGCCGGCCTGTTCGCCTTCTCGATGTTCATGATTCTGCTGGGCCCCGGTACCATCAACGGTTTCGAAGGCTCCGTGGCTCTCTCCCTGCTGATGCTGCCCACCGTGGTCAAGTCCAGCGAGGAAATGCTCAAGATCGTGCCGAACGATTTGCGTGAGGCTTCCTTGGCTCTGGGCGTTACCAAGCAGCGCACGATTACCAAGATCGTGCTGCGCACCGCTCTGCCGGGCATCGTCTCCGGTGCCATTCTGGCCATCGCCCGCGTGATTGGTGAGACCGCACCGTTGCTGATGACCGCCGGCTACATCTCCAGCACCAACATGAACCTGTTCTCCGGCCAGATGACCACCCTGCCGGTGTTCGTCTACCAGGAGTACTCGAAGCTCAGCGCGAACTGCCCGCCCAACGCCGACGCCACCTGCGTGACCACGATTCCGATGGAACGTGCGTGGGCTGCGGCTCTCGTGCTGATCGTCATCGTGCTGCTGCTGAACCTCATTGGCCGAATCGTGGCGAAGGTCTTCGCCGTCAAGACCGAGCGCTAAGCCAATCGCTAAGCCTAAGCCTTAAGAACACAAGGAAATATAAGGAAACATCATGGGACAACGTATTGACGTCAACCACGAGAACATCTACTACGGCGACTTTCTGGCCGTGGAAGATGTGAACATCAACATCGAGCCGAACAAGGTCACCTCCTTCATCGGCCCGTCCGGCTGCGGCAAGTCCACCGTGCTGCGCACCTTGGACCGTATGCATGAGATCATCCCTGGCGCTCACGTCGAGGGCGAGGTGCTGCTCGAAGGCAAGAACCTGTACGACAAGGACGTGGATCCGGTGGCCGTGCGCCGCGACGTCGGCATGGTCTTCCAGCGCCCGAACCCGTTCCCGACCATGTCCATCCGCGAGAACGTGCTGGCCGGTGTGCGCCTGAACAACCACCACCTGGCCAAGTCCGACGCCGACGATCTGGTCGAGTGGGCTCTGCGCGGTGCCAACCTCTGGGAAGAGGTCAAGGACCGTCTTGACAACCCTGGCATCGGCCTGTCCGGTGGCCAGCAGCAGCGTCTGTGCATCGCCCGCGCCGTGGCCGTCCACCCGCAGGTGCTGCTCATGGATGAGCCCTGCTCCGCTTTGGACCCGATTTCGACCCTGGCTGTCGAGGATCTGGTCAACGAGCTCAAGAGCGACTACACCATCGTGATCGTGACCCACAACATGCAGCAGGCCGCCCGTATCGCCGACTACACCGCCTTCTTCAACCTGAAGGCCGTGGGCCAGCCCGGTCACCTCGAGTACTTCGCGGACACCATCACGATGTTCAACAACCCGCAAAACGAAGAAGCCGAGCGCTACATCTCTGGAAGGTTCGGCTGATCGTTTCCTGCGCGCAGCGTAATGATTTGTGCGTAGGAGAAACGACAAAGCCCGCCGCAAGGCGGGCTTTCGCATATTTAGCGCGAGTATTGCCGAGTATTACCGTTCTCGCAACGGAGCGAGCTGGAATACTTCGTCAGACTGGGCGGCGACTTCGGGGCTGTGGGTCACGATGATCACGCATTCGTTCTCGTTATGGGCCAGATGCTTGAAAATCGCCATAATGTCGTCCTGCGTGGCCAGATCGAGATTGCCGGTCGGTTCGTCGGCGACTTCCCGCTTCGGTCGATCGACGGGAGAACGGCGGTAAAGTGGTACAAGACAAGTCCGCACGATGAACACTCTGTGATAAATTTTCTGTTTACGTGCGAGTGTGGAAGAATGGTCACAGCAAGGTCCAGCAAAGGAGCATAGGTGAGTACTGGTCTGATCGTCAGCATCGTCGTTGTCGTTATTATCGTTGTCTTGATTGGTTGGGGCGTCAGCGCCTATAACAACCTGGTGACGCTGAAGAACCGTGTGAAAAACGGTTGGGCGCAAATCGACGTGCAGTTGAAGCAGCGCGTCGACCTCATCCCGAACCTGGTGAATACCGTCAAGGGGTACGCATCCCATGAGTCTGAAGTCTTCACTCAGGTGACCGCCGCCCGCGCCGGCGTAGTGGCTGCGGCCAGCAACCCGAGCACGACCACTGCTCAGCGCGCCGCCGCTGAAAACCAGCTGTCCCGCGCCCTGTTCAACCTGCAAGCCACGGCTGAGGCATATCCGCAGCTGCAAGCCAACCAGAACTTCATGGATCTGCAGAACCAGCTCAAGGAACTGGAGAACAAGATCGCCTACGCCCGTCAGTTCTACAACGACGTGGTCCTGAAGCTCAACACCGCCATCGAAACCGTGCCGACGAACATCATCGCCGGTCTGTTCCACTTTGAACAGGCGCAATACTTCGAGGCCGATGATGCCTCCCGTCAGGTGCCACAGGTCCAGTTCTGACCCGTTCCAGGCCCGTCCGGTAAGCCGCCGGCCGGGCCCGTATTGTCTTAAGAGAGGGAAGATATGCGGATACGATTCATTCGCGCCGGAATCATCAGCATTGTTGCCACGGTGGTGTTGGCAGTTATCACCTTGGCGATAATCGGGACTTCCGCGTTCGGCGATTCGGCCGACCTCAGCTACCGCACGCTGGACTATGACGTGACCGCCACCGCGAACGGTGATTTGAAGGTCACGCAGCATATCGACGTCAAGATGCGTGAGCGTACCGACAGTGACGACAACACCAAGCCGTGGAAGCAACTGTTTCAGCAATACACGCTGAACTCCGGCACCCTGACTGATATCAGTGATATCAGCGTGCGCAACGTCACCGACGGCATCGACTACGCACAACAGAGCGAGCCCAAGCTGCCCAGTGATGTCTCTTCCGACAAGGAATGGAACAGCGACTACGCCAACCATTGGTATGTCGCCGATGTGAGCGATGGCAGCGACCATCCAAAGGCATACACGCCCGGTACCGATGGCCTCAAGCCCAGCGCCTCCGCCACCGAAGATAACACAACCGTGGAGATCGGCTGGAATATTCCGGTCACCACCGAGGCCGACAGCATGAAGTTCGATGTAAGCTTCACCATGCACGATGTGGCCACCAAATGGAAAGACGTGGCCTCCTTCCAATGGGAGCCGTTCGGCAAGAAGAACCAAGTGCCTATCGGCACGGTCACCGGCACCGTCCACTTCCCCAACGGCATCACCGGCAAAACCTCATGGGCATGGCTGCACACCGAGCGCACCTCGGAAACCAAGCGCAACAGCGACGGCAGCTACACGTTCACGGCCTACAACATCCACAATGGCGACTACCTCGATGTGGTCGCGGCGTTCGATGCCGCCAAAGCCAAGGGCATCGCCCGCAAGGGAACCGGCAATCATCTCAAGGACCTGAAACAGGACGAATATAAGCAACAGCAGCGCTGGCTCGACAAGCAACGATTCGCTGCCAGAGCTCGTCTCGTGTTCTGGATTGTCAGCATCGTGCTCGGCATCGCGTTGTGCGCGTGGGGTATCTGGGCTGTGATCTCCAGCAACCGGCATGCGCAATACAGTGGCAGCGTCGAATACTGGCGCGACCAGCCCGGCATCAGTCCGGCTTCCGCAGCCCGTCTGATTCGCGTGGTCGATCCGTCGACGCGCCAATCCGATGAAGACCGCCAGCTGACCGCCACCATGCTGTCGCTCGCCGTCAAGAAGGCCATTGCCGTCTATCCGGGGCCGTCGGACATGTATCGCGGCATCGACATGAGCCGGGCCACGCCGGTGGGCTTGAGCCAAATGATTGCCGCCGACCAAGGCAAGCGGTATGCGGCAGGCATCACCAGCACCATCGTGATTCTGCCGCTCGCCATTGATGAGGCACCCAACGCGCAACAGTTGGGATTGAGTGAATCGGAAGATGCGCTGCTGAACCTGCTCATCGTCATTTCGCAGCGCGTGGGCAGCCCGGTATTCGACCTGAACCAGATGAAGGCGACCTGCCAGAACTGGCAAGACGGCTATATTGAGCTCGGCAAATTCACCGGTGCATGCAGCATGGAATACCAGCGGCTGGGTGCCGCGCGCTCTGTGGGCTGGCAATGGATCCTACCCGGCGTATTGGCCGCCGTGCTGGGATTTGGTTCGCTGCTGGCCAACAGCTTTATCGGATACCCGGTGGCTGGTCTTATCGGGCTGCCGGTATCCCTGGTCGGACTGTTCTGCTCGATGGCCGGCGCGATGACCGTGCTCACTGATCAAGGGCAGGATATCGCCGGCCGGACTCTGGGCCTTAAGCGTTATATGGAAGACTTCTCCAACTTCACCGACCGGGGTGCCGCCGATTTGGCCTTGTGGGATTGGTATATGGTCTACGCCGCCGCGTTTGGCATTTCCGATCGCGTGATGCGTGAACTGGCCAGAGCATATCCTCAGGTCAACGACCCGGCTTGGCTGGATGCCAACGCCTCCAACTCGTTGTTCTACTGGAACTACCGCCCGTATGGCTGGTACAGCCACCGTCATAATGGTCCATTCGACCACGATGCTGCCGGGCAGATGGACCTAGGCGTTGGCGGCCCAGCTCCGGCTTACGGAGGCACATCGTTTGCCGGCGGATTCTCCGACCTCGGCTCGCAGCTGAACTCCGGTCTGGCGGACATCAGCTCGACCATCAGCGCGGCAGCACCATCCGCCGATTCCGGTGGCGATTTCTCCAGCTTCGGCTCGGGCGGCGGCTCCGGTTTCGGCGGCTCGTTCGGCGGTTCCGGCGGTGGTTCGTTCGGCGGTCGTTAAATACGCATTACCCCTTCTTTAGCTCCTTTTTGTACCGGGGGGGGGGCTACTCTTGATGCCCGATGGCGATAGGGTGCCCCTATTGACGTAGGCTTATTGGGTTGTTTGTGGGTTGATCTCCTTATCGTCTTGACAAGAGAAGACGGAAAGGAGTTTATGATGCGTCTGTTTGGCAATGCGGTAGGCCGCGTGTGTATAGCGTTAATTACAGCAATGGCGTTGCTCATCACCGGTGTGGGATTCACATCCGTGGCGAATGCGGCTGATATCCCCGATTTCAATCCGAGCAGCCCGTCACATAACATCGGCGATGGCACGACGAGTACGGTTACCGCCGAGTTTTACAAGGACAATAAGGGCACGCCGTTCGACCCGGCAACGGATAAGCTCAAGCCGGGTGATACGCTGTACGGCAAGGTGACCATCAAGTTCAGCGATGCAGACAAGCCGACGTTGGATAACCCAAACATCAGATACACCTTCCCAGACAACATTGACGTGAAGAACGTCGAGGAAAGCGATCTATACGCAGACGGCGTGCTGGCTGGTACATGGCTGATCAAAGACAATGTAGCGATGTTCAAGTACAACGAGGATTGGTTGAAGAACCACTACACGGATATCTCCGCATACGTGAACTTCGATCTCACCCTGAACAACGAGCCGAGTGAGACAGGGGATGGGACCAAGATACATTTCCCCGGCACCAAGGGTGACATCACCATCGTTGCCGATAAGTTCGAACTGGGCGGCAAGAAGACGTGGAAACTCAACGGCGACGGCACCGTGACCTTCTCCGTTACGCTGAATAACAAATTAGATGCCAAGAACGTGGTCGTCACCGATACGATGGGCAGCAACTTCGTATTCCGGGACGGTTCGTTCGCGCTCGACGGCACGGCATTGCCCGCCGGTAATGTGTCCATCAGCGGGCAGGTGGCCACGGTCACGCTTGGCGACCTCAAGACCGGCGAGCACACGCTGACCTACACCGCCGACCTGAGCGATGCGGCGAAGCGGACGCTGCTCGCTGGCGGCAAGCTCAATGACGCCAAGAACACCGCACAGTGGACTTGGGAGGGCTCCGACAAGCCCGGCGAGGATGACACCACACCGAACTTCAGCTACAACATGATTAGCAAGAAAGACGGCACCGGCACCGCGGACGACATCGCGTGGGAAGTGACGCTCAACTCCGGCGACCTGAAAGCGGACATGGGCGGTTACGTCTTCACGGATACGCTTGAAGGCGGTCAGCACTACAAGGGCACGTTCGAAGTCGTTGACCCCAACAACTGGAAGGTCATTGATACCGGCAAAATCCCGGGTGATGCCACGAGCTTCACGTACACATTCGGCAAGGACGCGGGTAAGAAGCAGTATGTGATCCGTTACCACACCAAACTCGATGACCCTTCCTCCATGGACAAGGTCTCCAACAAGGGCACGGTCACCCCGCCCGATGAGGGCAAACCCGGTGGCTCCAGCGAGGGGTCGTTCCAGCCGAACGATGCCAAGACGTACGTCACCAAGCAGATCGACAAGAACACCGCCGCCACCGACGGCAAGGTGGAATGGTCGTCGCTGGTCAAGATGTCGTTGATGGATAAGGGCACCATCCCCACCAAGATCGAATTCATCGACAACGGCCTGCGGGGCGCTGGATCGGGCATCACGTTCGACATGGAAAAGAAGCCCGTGCTCACGCTGGGCAGCAAGACCCTTGTTGAAAGCGCTGATTACACGCTCACCTACGAAAAGAAGAACATCAACATCACGTTCAAGGATTCCACCGACATTCGTGGCGCCATCGGTTCCGCGGACGTGAAGGTGACCTACTGGACCATCGGCGACACCGCTCCCGGCTATTACGACAACACCGCACAGGTGAAGCTGAACGACAAGACGACGTCCGCCAGCGCCCAGTACAACATCGAGAAGAACAACCTGGTCGAGAAGTCCGGCAACATGACGTGGGACAAGAACTTCAAGTGGAGCGATGTTGATCCCACCGACACCACCGTGGGCGCATGGGTGGCCGCATGGAAGGTGAAGGCCAATATCGATCAGTCGAATATAGGCCATGGCAAGGTCGATGTGAAGGGGCAGCCCATCACCGTCACCGACACGCTGCCTAAGGGCATGAGCTATGTGCCCGGGTCCGCGAGATATAGTGCCCGTTGGTGGCCGTATGCGGTGCCGGTGACGGAGATCACCCCCACCATCACCGGTGGTACGCTGAACTTCTCCATCGACACCAAACGCCTCACGCGAGCTGACGGTACCTGCTTCGCCTACGCCGAAGTCACCTACAAGACCGTCGCCAAATCCACCGGCAAGGACGTGGTCTTCTCCAACCATGCCGAGGTGGGCTCCGGCTCCACGAACTTCGGCAGCAGCAACGCCACGGTCAAGGGCACAACCGATGTGATCGACAAGAGCGGCGCGCAGGTCAGCAACTCGAACCACATCAAGTACACCATCAAGGTGAATCCGCAGGGTGCCGACCTCATCAAGAACAACGACACCCTCACGCTCACCGATGTGATGGATGCCAAGGCCACCTTCGTCAACTCGTCGCTGAAGATCACCAACTCGCTGACGGGTGCCATCGTGACGGCGAAGGTGACGGTGGACAGCGTCAAGGACAAGGACGGCAACCCCACCACCAAGTTGACCATCGATTTGCCGGATTCCATCCCGATCACCGTTGAATACGAGGTCATCCCCTCCGGGGAAGTCGGTGACAAGGTGCACCTGTCGAACACCGCCCAGTTGAGTGGCATGGAAGAGGGTTCCTCCACCACCGAAAACGACTGGACCATCTACAACGCGGGTGCCGGCACCGCGGGCACGGCGGGTACGCTCCAGATCAACAAGGCCGACGCCTCCGATCCGAGCCATTCGCTGCAAGGTGCGAAGTTCGAACTGCACAAGGTCGATATGAGCAAGCTGCCTGCCGGCACGGTGAGCGACAAGCAGGTGCGCGATGCGTCGAAGAAGGTGCTGGACGGCACCACCAACGTCGATGGCATCGTCACATTCGGCAGCACCAAGAGCCCGCTCGAGACCAACGTGCTGTACTTCTTTGTGGAAACCGCAGCTCCGACCTCCTACGAACTTGACCCGAGCCTGCATTATGTCATGCTCAAGGGTACGGACAAGGACGCATACGACAAGGCGCTCAAGCAGGCGAACGACCACGGCATCACGCCTTCCGCGAATCAGACGTATAACGTCTACGACAAGCGCAAGCCTGCCGAAGCCAAGGCGACGGCCCAGCTGTACGCGCAGAAGAAGCTTGACGGTCGTGCATGGCAGGATGGCGACAGCTTCGACTTCAAGCTTGCGGCAGCTGATAATGCTCCGATGCCTGAGGGCGCGGCTAACGGTGAGCTCACCAAGACCGTGACCGATGGCAACACATTTGGCTTCGGCGAGATTAACTACTCGCAGGCCGGTACGTATGTGTATCACATCAGTGAGGTCACGCCGGCACAGGCACAGCAGATTCCGGGTGTCTCCTACTCGAACGAGCTATACACGGCGACGGTCACCGTGCGGGATAATGGCACCGGCAACCTCGTCGCTTCCGTGAAGATGGACAAGACTTCCGGTGGCAAGACTGAGGCCGTGCCGAATCAGGATGGCCATCCAACCGCAGTGATTGCGAACACCTACCAGCCTGCGCCTACTACCTTCGCGTTCGGCGCGACCAAGACCTTGAAGGGCCGTGCCCTGAAGGATGGCGAGTTCCGGTTCGAGCTGCGTGATGCGGATGGCAAGACCGTCGAGACCGTGAAGAACTCGGCCAACGGCAAGGTCGTGTTCGCTCCGGTCACGTTCGATAAGGCCGGCGAGTACACGTATACGATCCGTGAGGTCGCGGGCAAGGCCACTGGTGTTGCTTACGACAAGACGGTGTATACGGCGAAGGTGAGTGTGGTCGATAATCTCGATGGCACGATGAGCGCCACGGCATCCTATTCGTCCGGCCTGTTCGGCGCGGACCACAAGGCGCCGGCGTTCGAGAACACGTATACGCCGCCGCTGTCCGAGACCGGTTCAAATACGTTGAGTATGGGCATCGCGATGATCCTGTTGCTCGGCGGTGGACTGATCATGGTACTCGCCCAACGCAAGGAGGCCATGGGATCCCGTCTGGGTTCGCAAGGTCGTCACTCCAAGTGAGGTAAATCGTCTGGCGTGATGCGCATCTCGGCTGAGATGTTGGACTACCTTCCGGCAATCCAACACTAGGCTGAGACCGGTGGCTAGACGAGCAAGTCACAAGATGAAGGCCGTTCGGCAGTTACGCCGAGCGGCCTTCATCCGTATTTATAAGCCGGAGACGGACGGCATTCCGATCTATCAGACCCGGGCCGAATACCGAAAATATGACCAAGGGCAGGTTGGCAAGCGGGTAAAGGATTTGGAGATTGGCTGGAACATCCCGGCCACTCGGTCGGCGCGCAGCATGAAGTTCGACGTGACCATGACGTTTGTGGGCGTCACCACGCTGTACAAGGACATCGCCCGCTTCCAGTGGGAGCCGATTGCGAGCGACAATACGGTGCCGGTCGGCGATTGGATTCGTCGTAGAAATTCCTATGGTTTGGCGCACAGCAATATGGCAAGCAGGTGTTGGGATTCTGCCGGTATCTGGCGGATTTCAGCGACTTCTCCGATCGTGGATCCGTGGATTTGGCGTTGTGGGACCAGTACTTGGTCTATGCCACGGCGATGGGCATGTCCAAACGGACGCTGAGGGAGCTGGCCAAGGCATATCCGCAAATCCAGAACCCTGACTGGTTGGACGGCAATGCCACTGACTCGCTGGTGTATTGGAACTTCCGCTATGGGTCGATCGGCGCTACTTATGATGACTCGTCGCGGACGGGTACTGGCAATGGCACTGGCCTTGGTTCTGGCGTCGGTACGGCAGGCTCCGACCATCTGGGTGCCAGCTTTGGCGGGCATCCTCGATTTCGGTGCGCAGCTAGGCTCCGGATTCAACGAGATCAGCGCCACGATTCGCGGCGCAACCCCAGCGTCGGCGTCCAGCGGCGGGTTCGACGGCAGTTTCTCGGATGGCGGCGGATTCGACGGCGGTGGCGGTGGATTCGGCGGCGGTTCGTTCGGCGGGCGGTAAGCGGTGTGCTTCTGAAAGTCCCTATAGCTTTGAAAGTAAAAGGCCCGGTGTCATAAGACATCGGGCCTTTCTCTCAAAATCGAGGTGAGGAAACCTCAACAGTCAGGTCCAACGGGGCGAAAGTCTGTGGCGCCGCCGAGAAGATTGCCTCGAAGCTAGCGTGACCTTTCTGCTACAACACAGCATACCAGCCTCCATCGAAGCTCACCAGTACACTGGACTGACCAAACCAAGGTCTACTAGCGTGGCACTTTGGCGCGGTGTCGTTGTGTCAACCGGCATAATGACGTCTCAAAATTCAAGAGGAGGTTCTCATGGTAGGCAACGACCATGACAACCGTCCGAGACAAGACCGGCAATACCGGGAAGGTCTGATGACCGGCCTGTTGATCGCCCTGGCCAATCAAGTTGGACAGGGGTGGTCGACGGCCATCATCATTGCCGCACTGGTATTGCTGGGAATGAGTCTCAGACGAGGCCACTGATCTATCAGCGGAACAGCCGGAATCCATGGGGTTCCGGCCCCTCGTTTTCGCTGAACTGGGTATGAGTAAGTTGCGTTTTCTATTCCGTGAAGTTGCGGAAATTTCATAGATTGATTGTGCGGGCAGGCCGAGAGTGTGAAATCCAACGGGATGCTTAGGCTTGATCGTGGATATCGAGTTTCCATAAGTTTCACGAAGGGAATCACTATGGCATTGTTCCGTAACCTCGGACCGTTCTCCACCACCGCCATCGGCCACGGCGAAATGCCGCTGACCATCGAAAACAATCGCGGCCACGAGGTCGGCATCGGAACCCTGCATGCCTCGCTGGACGCCGGCTGCCGCCACATCGACACCGCTTGGGCCTACTACTGCTCCGGCGCCGAAGAACAGACCGGTGAAAAGCTGGTGCGCGAGGCCCTTGAGACCTGGAAGGGGCCGAAAGACGAGGTGCTGGTGGCCACCAAGGTGGGCCACTTCCGCAACTTCACCGACGGCCGCCCCACGTGGGATGTGGACGGTCGCCCGGAGAACCTGATTCGGCGCGGCAAGGAGAGCGCACTGGCGCTCGGCGTGGACACCATCGACCTGCTGTACTTCCACCGCCCGGACCCGAAGGTGCCGTACAACGAGTCCGTCGAAGCCATCAAGCAGCTGGTGGACGAGGGCGTGGCGCAGGAGGCCGGTATCTCCAACGCCTCCATCGAGCAAATCGACATTGCGCGCGGCATTCTGGGCGACAAGCTCGTGGCCGTGCAGAACCAGTACTCGCCGATTCACTTGGAGACCCAGGACACGCTCGACTACTGCGCCAAGGTTGGCTTGGCCTTCGTGTGCTGGAGCCCGCTCGGCGGCTACCGTCACCCCTACGATGAGACCAAGTTCGACCCATTCCGCGAGGTCGCGGCGGCCCACGGCGTGAGCTACCAGCAGGTCGTGCTGGCATGGGAGCTCGCCAAGGGCGACCACATGTTCGTGATTCCCGGCGCCCACCACCCCGAGACCATCCTCGACTCCCTCAAGGCTGACCAGCTCGAACTCACCCCCGAAGAACTCGCCAAGCTCGGCTGAACTTTCTCAGCTCCCCTTGTCAGGGGAGCTGTCTCGCGTAGCGAGACTGAGGGGTAGTCGCCGGAATAGTCCCGGGTAGTCCCGCAAGGAGATAATTGTGCGCAAAAAACTCATCCTCGACCTCGATACCGGCATCGATGACGCGCTCGCCATCGCATATGCCCTAGGCAGTGCCGACGGGATTGATCTGATCGGTATCACGGCCACCTACGGCAATGTCGCGGTGCCGCTGGCCGCGCGCAACGCGCTGGCGGTGCTGCACTTGTTCGGCCGTGACGACGTTCCGGTCTATCCCGGAGCCGACCATCCCATCGCCCCGGAAAAGCTGCCGACAATGCGTGCCACCACACCAGACGAGCGGGCCCAGGCCTACGCGCGCTGGCAGAACGGCGGCGCGGACGGCTGGCAAACGGACGCTTCGTGGGCACCAACTCCCGGCTCGGTGGCGGTCCACCATCCCAACGGCATCGGCGGCGCAATCATCCCCGGCTCCCCGCGCGCTCCGGAAGCACCGGGCTCGGCGGTCGATTTCATCATCGCCGCCGCGCGCGAATACGGCCCGGACCTGACTATCGTACCTACGGGCGCGATGACCACCATGGCCACTGTATTCCGCAACGCTCCGGACCTGAAGGATTCCGGCGTGAACGTGACGTTGATGGGCGGTGCGTTGACGCTGCCCGGCAATGTAAGCCCGGCCGCCGAAGCGAACATCTCCCAAGACCCAGAGGCAGCAGACTATCTGTTCAAGTGTGGCGCACGCACCACCATGATCGGCCTCGACGTGACCCACCAGACCGCGCTCACCCGTGAGAAAGCCCATGAATGGGCGTCTCTGGGGACGCCGGCCGGCGACTTCCTCGTCACCATGACCGACTACTACATCGACTTCTACCTGAAGAACCAGCCGGAGATTCGCGGATGTGGACTGCACGACCCGCTGGCCGTGGCCGCCGCGCTCGACCCATCGCTGGTCACGACCTTCGGGTTCAACTTGCAAGTCGATCTCGAGGGCCCGTTCCGAGGCCGTACCATCGGCGATCGTTCACGGCTCCAGGACCCCGACAAACACACCCAAGTCGCATTGGGCGCCAACGTGCCGGAATTCCTCGACCGTTTCATGACCCGCGTCACCGCCGCGGCTCGTGGGTGAACGATTACGCTTCGGCAGGGAATAGAGTTCTGCGTCAAGTGCGTCTGCGACTCGCATGATGGTGTTGAACGAGGGCTGCGAATTCGGGCGAAGCGCCTTATATAAGGATTCGCGGCCGAGGCCGGATTTTCGGGCCACATTGGTCATGCCTCGTGCGCGTGCGACTACACCGAACGCATCTTGCACAAATGCGGGATCATCCTCTTCGAGTGCGCCATTGAGATATGCGATGGCATCCTCGCCCGAATTGATGTATGAGAATCACCAAAACTCAACCACCTATTTCACATACCCGAAAAATCAGAAAAAGAATCAGATGGTCGCTGGATTTTCCCTGCTCTTTTCGATCTGACGTTTGAGATATTCACCCAGCCCATCCACGCACCAAAGTGGGATGTTCGTCAGCCAAGATTGCTTCCTATAGCCTATTTCTCCTATACGGATACCGTGGAGCCCGTATCTGTTGCAGACATACGAGAGACTTCTCGCACGAATATTGGAAGAGGACTTCACTTCGATGGGAAAAACCTCGTCTCCCTGTTCCATTACGAAATCTATTTCCGCATTTCCTTGAGGATTTGGGTTAGCCCAGTAGCGGGGTTTGATTCCTTGAGCTACCAGCTGCTGACATACGTATTGTTCTACGAACGCGCCCTTGAATTCGGAAAAGAGCTTCGACTTGTTCACCAGAGTATTCACGTCGAGACCGGACAGTGCGCCCAGTATGCCCGTGTCTTCCAGATAGATCTTGAACGTGTTAAGACTCTCATATCCGGTCAGAGGAATATGCAGAGCATCGAGGCGGGGGACTTTGGTAATGATTCCGTAGTCCGTCAGCCAAGCGAGCGCTTCCTCATATTCGCGGGCGCGGGCTCCTTGCCTGACAACACCGTAAACGAATTTGCGATTCTCCTTGGCAAGTTGTGATGGCAGTGTGTTCCATACAAGCCGGATACGCTCGCCCAGCGTATATGCGGCATGCTTGGAAAAATCAAGATCGTAGGCGTTGAGAATATCTTGTTGGACAGTTCGCACATCCTGCGGAATCCCGTTATCCAGGTGAGCGCTTAATGCTGCTGGCATGCCGCCGACCCACATATATGTTTTGAGTAGGTCATTCATCTGAGGTTCGAGAGCTTGTGGAATGTCCTCGAACCGGCCTTCACGTATGGTGTCGGCGATCATGTCTTGTCCGATGCTGTCCAGATATTCGGCGAAGGAGAGCGGATGTAGGTTCATCATGGTGACTTTTCCTACAGGAAAAGAGGTTTTGTCGTGCTTGGATATTCCCATGTAGGAGCCGGTGGCGATGATGTCATAGTCAGGTGCCTGCTCGGTGAAGTATTTGAGAGAGGTCAACGCGAGCGGACTTTCCTGTATCTCGTCAAAGAAGAGCAGTGTTCTGCCGGGGAGTATCCGTTGGTTGGCGGCGAGTTCGAGCTGACGGATTATTCGTTGCGGGTCAAGATCCTGCTCGAATATCCCGGATAGGGATGGCCGCTGCATGAAATCAACCGAGACGATGTTGTCGTATTGTCCATTCGCGAACTCGTTGACAAGCCATGTCTTGCCTGTCTGCCGTGCGCCACGGATCAGGAGAGGCTTATGGTCAGGTGTGGTCTTCCACTGCTTGAGCGTTTTCAGTGCTTTTCGCTGGAGCTTCATGACGAATATCCTATGATAAATGTGTGACGCTTACACATTTATCATATCATAAATGTGTAAGCGTCACACATTTTTTATAGTTTATTGCAGTCGCAGTAGTTTTAGTGCAACGGATACCAGCCGATCGGTACGGGTCTTGATCGCTTCGGCATCCCATTTGGTTATCTGTGAGGCTCAGCCATATTACGCGGTATAAATGTTAAGGAGCAATCAAAGGGCGGTCTTTCTGAGACTAATCTCAGAAAGACCGCCCTTTACGATGGAATAAATTGAGTGTGGAACTCGGTATTGGTTTGAAAGACTGTTTACAGCCCGGGAATCAGACCGCCGGGCGGATCGAGCGTGAGGTATTGCTCCTCCAGATCGATGTCGGGGACCAAGGCCTCCACGAACGGGACCAACGCGGTCTTTTCGACTACATCCTCGCCCTTGGAATTCTGTCCGGTTACCACCGGATCGGTCAAACGAATCTTGAGCAGGGATTGGGCGGGGGAGTCGATCACATCCACCACTTTGCCGACCACTTGGCCGGCGGGCAGTCCCAGACCGTTGCCCTCGACTAGACGGGCCTCAAGGCCAATAAGATCCTTGGGATACCATTCGTCGGCTTCGAGCATATCTTCTGCGTCGTCGACCTCGCCGTACAGTTCTACGCCGTTTAGGGCCTCGGCGGCATTGCGGTCGTCGACGCCCTCAAGCTTGAGAATCCAACGATTCTTGAGCGTGCGCGAGCCCTCGACGATGTACTCGGTCTCGCCATCCTGGCTGTAGAGCACGGAGTCCGGCTCGAAGCGCCACTCGGGATCATCGGTGTACAGGCGCACGGTGACTTCGCCCTTCAGGCCCTGTGCGCGGCCAATACGAGCGACCCTCAGCAACTCGAGCTGCTGAGGGTCGTCGTGCATGTCTTGCTGTGCCATGCTGTGAATCGTTCCTTATCGGTTATCGACGGACGTCCATGATGTCAACGCGGACCTTGTGGTCAGACAGTGCCTGAATCACGGTGCGAATCGCGTTGGCGGTGCGGCCGCCACGGCCGATCACACGGCCGATGTCTTCCGGGTTCACGCGTACGCGAAGCAGTTCGCCGCGCGCGTTCTCATGAGACTTGACGGAAACATCGTCGGGAAAATCAACGATGTTCTTGATGAGGTGTTCCACAGCCTGTGCGAGCATAGCTAGCCTTTCGTTTCCGCTCAGGCCTCAGCCGGAGCTTCCTCGGCGGCGGCAGCGGCTTCGGCTGAGGCCTTGGCCTTGGCGGCAGCTTCGGACTTGGCGGCCTTCAGCTTCTGAGCCTGGTTCTCGACGGCTGCGATGCGGGCCTCGGCGTCCGGGCCAGCCTCAACGGTCTTCAGGGTGCCTTCGGCACCTTCAAGGCCCTTGTACTTCTGCCAGTCGCCGGTGATGTTCAGCAGCTTGAAGACGGGCTCGGACGGCTGAGCGCCGACGCCGAGCCAGTACTGAGCGCGGTCAGACTTGATCTGGATGGTCGAGGGCTGGGTGTTGGGGTTGTAGGTACCGATCTCCTCGATGACCTTGCCGTCACGCTTCTTGCGGGAATCGACGACTACCACACGGTAGAAGGCGTAGAACTTCTTGCCCTGTCGCTTCAGACGAATCTTGGTTGCCAAAATGGCTCTCCTTGTAATGCTAGGTGTGCGGGTTCTCGGTTTGCCATGTGGGGCATGGCCGGCCGGAATCCACGTGTCCTCGCGGCTCGGGGTGTAGAGGGCGCCACGCGCGCGCGAATAACTGGCCCATTATAGCGCGCAGGGCCGGACTGGGCGTGGCGCCCTGTGGTTGCGGTGTGGTGCGCAACATTCCCGGGAATGTTGCGCGAAAATGCCGGCTATCGCAGTGCAAGCGTTGCGGTCAGGGCCAGATGATCAGTGCCCTCGACCTCAAACGACTTCACGCCGGACGGTTTGAGCCCGGGAGTGAACAGCACGTGATCCAGCTCGATGCGCGGCCACTTGAGCCAGCGCGGGAACGTGAGGTTCGGTCCGGCGGCTTGAATCAGGCTTGCGTCCTTGAATCCGGACTTGAGCAACGCGCGGAAGCTCGGGTGGTCGGTGCTCGAGTTGAGATCGCCCATAACGACGACGATATTGCGATTGCTGACGGATTTTGCACGGGCGAGTTCTCGCAGACCCAGAATGCCGGCCGACCAATCCGCGCAGCCGCGCATCGGCGATTTCGGGTGAGCCGAACAAAGCGTCACCGTGCGATTACCGGAGGTTTTGAGGGTGATGGCGGGAACGTCGGCGGCGGGGATGGAGACCACGTTGGGCACCGCTGCGCTCGGCTCGTAGCGGGAATAGATCACGTTGAATCCGCCATTATCGGTCTCTTTGGCGTCTCCGAACTGATGGTAGGGGAGAAGTTCGTTGATGTCGGCTTCGGTAAGACGTGTGATGAGGTCGTCGGTGACTTCCTGCAAGGCCAATACGCTGATATTGCGTTTGCGAATATTGCGAACGATTTCAGCGGCGTCGGCGCGTCCGTATCGACAATTCATCGTCATAACCGAGAACTGGGGCGAGAGTGTTTCACGCGTTGTTTCACGGTGCCCATCGGGGACTGTTTCGAGCTCTTCCTTCGGAGTGTTTGAGGTGCTCGATGTATTGCTGTTATGGTTTTTTGACAGCGTCGGCGAAGTTGTTTCACGGGCTGTTTCACGGTGGGATTCTCTGCGTTTGCCGGCTGGGTCGATTGACGTACCCCAGTAGTTGATGCGCTGTGAGCTGGCAATCAGCGCGACCACAATAAGCGACGACATCGCAGTCCATTCATGTTGCCATGCGGCAGCCGCGGCCAGAATCATCAAAGGAACCCACAACAGCGGAGTCAGGGCAATCATGTACGGAAGCGGCATGCGGGCCTCGAGACCGGCGGGCAGCGCGCTTAAAGCCGTCCATAACAGTGCGATGATTGCCACCGCGCTGAGGATTGTCGTCATGGAAGTTCCTTTCGAAATATAAATTGAACCGAGATATAACTTGGCTCCCCTCTGCGAGGGGAGCCAAGTTGTGAGATCAGCGACCGAACAGTCCGCCAAGGCCTCCGCCGAGGTTCGGCGGCAGTTCAGTGCCACCGTCGACGTTGCCCATCATCTGTTCAAGGCCAGCGGGCAGGGCCGGGTTCTGTGGCTTCTTGGCGAAGGCGGAACCGCCGGTCGAACCGGAGGACTTGCCGGCCAGCTTGTCGCGCAATGCCTTCTCCTCGGCCTCGCGCTTCATCGGATTGCCGGACTTGCCGCCCTTCTTTTTGTTCTTGCCCTTCTTCTTGCCGCCGCCCATAGCCGGGCCGCCGAAGCCGGGGATGCCGCCGCCCATGCCGCCACGATTGGACATGCGCTTCATCATCTTTGCGGCCTGCTCGAAACGCTGCAGCAAAGCGTTCACCTGAGAAACCGTCACGCCGGAACCATAGGCGATACGGGCGCGGCGGGAACCATTGATAATCGACGGATCGCGGCGCTCGGCCGGGGTCATCGAGCGAATAATCGCCTCGGTGCGGTCGATTTCCCTCTCATCGAACTGCTCGAGTTCCTTGCGGTGCTGGGCCATGCCCGGAATCATGCCGAGCAGCGACTTCATCGAGCCCAGCTTGCGCACCTGCTGCAGCTGATCGAGGAAGTCGTCCAGGCCGAAGGAACCTTCGGAGATTTTCTCGGCGGCCTTGCGGGCCTCTTCCTCATCGAACTGCTTCTGCGCCTGCTCGATGAGCGTCATGATGTCGCCCATGTCGAGGATGCGCGAAGCCATGCGGTCCGGGTGGAAGACCTCGAAGTCCTTCAGGCCCTCACCGTTGGAGGCGAACAGGATCGGCTTGCCGGTCACGGACGCCACGGACAGCGCGGCACCACCGCGGGCGTCGCCATCGAGCTTGGAGAGCACCACGCCGGTGAAGTCCACGCCCTCGTCAAAGGCCTTGGCGGTCTTGACGGCGTCCTGGCCGATCATCGCGTCGATGACGAACAGGATTTCGTTGGGGTGCACGGCATCGCGAATGTCGCGGGCCTGCTTCATCAGCTCCTCGTCCACGCTCAGACGACCGGCGGTATCGATGATCACCGTGTCGTAGAGCTTCTGCTTGGCGAGTTCGATGGAATCGCGGGCCACCTTCACCGGGTCGCCGGAGGTCTGGCCCGGAGCTGCGACGGCCTCGCCGCCATCGGATTGGACGCCCTTTTCGGGAGCATAGACGGGCACGCCGGCGCGTTCGCCGACTACCTGCAGCTGCGTCACCGCGTTCGGACGCTGCAAATCGGCCGCCACCAGCAGCGGCGTGTGGCCGGAATCCTTGAGCCAGTAGCCGAGCTTGCCGGCCAGCGTGGTCTTACCGGCACCCTGAAGGCCGGCGAGCATGATGATCGTCGGCGGGTTCTTCGCGAAGTTCAGCGGACGGTCGACGCCTTGGCCGAGCACGTCGGTGAGCTCCTCGTTGACGATTTTCACCACCTGCTGGGCGGGGTTGAGTGCGTCGGACACCTCGGTGCCCAGTGCACGCTCACGCACCTTGCCGGTGAAGGAACGCACCACGTCGAGCGCCACGTCGGCGTCGAGCAGCGCGCGGCGGATTTCACGGATCGTACCGTCGATATCCGCCTCGGAAAGCTTGCCCTTGCTCTTCAGATGCTTGAACGCATTCGAGAGTCTGTCTGTCAAAGATGAAAAAGCTGCCATAATGGGCAACAGTCTAGCCGCCACGCGGGAAATTGCGGTGTTGGGGACGACGCTTTCCGGGGATTGTGTCGCGTAGTAGTCAGGGATGTTGGGCATTCAGACGGCAAATGCCGTGCCGTCCGCTCGTGGCGAAGCCAATCGAGTGCTTCCGATACCATGGAAATCGTAAAGAATCCTGTGTTTTTTTGGAATGCTTACGCTGTTTTGAAAATCGCTGGACGCCGCTTATACGCAGACTGCCGTGCGCTCCGAACCATGACGTTCGGGCCGACGCAGACATGCCGTGCAATAAGGAAGGCCCACTGATGCCCACCCAAAAACTACTCGAACGCAAAGCCCTGATCGTTGGTATCGTCATCAACGTGCTGCAGGTCTTAGCCGGCATGGCCGTGTTCTTCATGACCGGTCTCAAGGCCATGTTCCTCGACTTCTCCTTCACCGCGATTTCCGTCTTGTCCGGAATGGTGGCGGTGTACCTCTCGTCGCGCACGGTGCGAACCACCGAGCGCTTCCCCAATGGCATGTTCGCACTGGAACCTATCTACGCGATTTGCAAGGCCATTTTCACCATGTCGTTGTTGGTGTATTCGCTGATTGACGTGTGCCGAGTAGCGTACGACTACTTCGTGTTCGGGTCCGGCGAACGCATTGAAACCGGCCCGGTGGTCATCTACGAGATCCTGACCGTAATCGTGTGCTTCAGCCTATACACGTATTACCGGCGCTCCAACCGCTCCATCGGCGATTCCAGCACCATGCTCACCGCCGAGTGCAAGAGCACGTTGGTCGACGGATCGATGTCGTTCGGCATCGGCGTAGTTGCCATCTTCCTGATGCTGCTACCGGCCTGCGGTCCGCTTGACTTCCTGCACTACACCGGCGATTTCTTCATCATCGTGGCTTTGGTGGCATTGACCATCAAGGAGCCGCTCAGCGTGCTCAAAGAGACGTTCGTGGAATTGGTCGGCGGCGTGCATGACGACGATGAAACCAACGCCTACGTGGAGGCCGCGGCACAGCGCCATCTGCCTGCCAACACCGACTACGAGCAGACGCTGATCTTCAAGACCGGTATGAACTACACCGTTGACGTGTATCTGAGCGGCATCGGCGAAACCATTGATGTAGCTGACCTCATCGAATGCAAGCGCTCGCTGGAAAAGGAGCTCACCAAGCGCCTGCACATCGTGGACGTGGACTTCGTGTTTGACTGATATGGCGGGTTCGAAGCGACTACTTCAGACTCCAAGTGGAACCCTGCGGGCCGTCTTCGATGGCGATGCCGGCCTCGGTCAGGGCGTCGCGAATCTGATCGGCCTTGGCGAAGTCCTTGGCCTTGCGAGCTTCGGCACGGGCGTTGAGCTGCTCGGCAATCAGTGCCTCCAGCGCTGCATGCTCGGGCGACTCGGCCGTGCCATCAGCGGCACCGCCGGCAGCGCCGGCGGACACCCACGGCTCGGCCAGCGGGTCGAGACCCAAGGTGTCGAGCATGGCACGCACGGCGAGCAGTGCCTCACGCACCTCGGCCTTGGCGGTTTCGGAATCGGCGCGGTCAGCCAGCTGTGAAAGCAACGTGTTGCCGGAACGGATGGCAGTGAAGATTGCGGCGGTTGCACCAGACACATTGACGTCGTCATTCATGGCTGCCACGAAATCGGCGGGCAAATCGTCGGCGGAGACGGTAGTAACTTCCTCGCGAGAAGGCTGGCCACCCAGCGCCACACCGGCACGCTCGATGAAGTTCGAGACGCGGTCGTATGCGGCCTGCGCCTCGACCAGCGCCTGATCGGACCATTCGAGCATCGACCGGTACTGCACGGAGCCCAGGGCGTAACGCACCACCCAAGCGGAATGCTCAGCCAACACGCTCGGCACGGACAGGCCGGTGCCCAGCGACTTCGACATCTTCTCGCCCTTGGCGGTCACCCATGCCGAATGCATCCAGCGCGCAGCGGAGGGGTAGCCGGCCGCACGGGTCTGCGCCATTTCGTTTTCGTGGTGGGGGAAGCGCAGATCCAAGCCGCCGCCGTGAATGTCGAAGCCATCGCCCAGGTAACGGTGGGACATGGCAGAGCATTCGATGTGCCAGCCAGGGCGACCCACGCCAAACGGTGTCGACCAACGGGCGTCCTCGGGATCGGTGTCCTTCGGAGCCTTCCACAGGGCGAAATCACGCGGATCATGCTTGTCGGGGGAGGCGTCGGCCGGGTCGACCGGATTGTACTTGTCGGCACCGGTGGCGTCCACGGACGGGCCCATGCGGTCGGCCACGGCGGCGGCCTCATCGACTTCGGAGGTCTGCTTCTGGTGGGTGAGTTCGCCGTAATGCGGCCAGGATGCCACATCGAAGTACACGTTGCCGGTGGGCTTGCCGTTCGCATCCGTGACCACATAGCCGTGGCCGTTGTCGAGAATGCGCTGAATCAGGTCGATCATGTCCGACATGTGGCCGGTGGCGCGAGGCTCCACGGTGGGCGGCAGTACGCCGAGCGTGTTGTATGCCTCGGTGAATTCGCGCTCGTAGTAATAGGCGCGGGCCCACCAACTCTGGCCTGCGGCCGCGGCCTTAACGAGAATCTTGTCGTCGATATCGGTCACATTACGCACAAAAGTGACTTTGTAGCCGAGCTTCAAAAACCAGCGGCGCACGATGTCGAACGCCACGGCGGCACGGATATGGCCAATATGCGGTGACGACTGCACAGTCGCGCCACACACATAAATGCCGACTTCGCCCGACTTGAGCGGCACGAAATGGCTGACCTGGTGCGAGGCGGTGTCATACAGATTCAGGCCTTCTGCGGCCTTGGCAACATGCACCGGCGTCAGGCTTGAAGGCATGACGGAAATGTTGAAATCCTGCGGTTCTTGGCTGTTTCCCATAACACTCAAGCGTAGGGTCCGAACCAGACATGCTGAATCGTTACTCGAAGCGCTTGATGAACGCTTCACAGGCGGGGCCCGAACGAGGTGACAGACGGATGAGAAGCAGGACAACAGTCTCGCGAGAACACGTCTTTGACCGCTGCGGAAACTGCGAGATTCATGGATTTGCCCTGCTCGTTACGCAAACGGGGAACGCTCGTGCCACAATAGAAGTCCATGGCCACACCACAAGTGCTCATTTTGCAACATGTCCCATGGGAACGCCCGGGACGCATATTGTCGAACCTCGAGGACATCGGTCTTGAGACGGTGACGATGAATATCGTCGACAAAAAGAAACCGGACTTGCCTGATTTCGGCGAACTGGCTGGCGTGGTAATCATGGGTGGACCTATGGGAGCGCTTGATTACGACAAGTATCCGGGGCTGAAGACGGAAGCCAAGTTGGCGCGTGCCGCCGTGGCTTCAGGCAAGCCGATTCTCGGTGTATGCCTGGGGCATCAGATTATCGCCACTGCGCTTGGTGCGCAGCTGCGCAAGGGCGATGCGCCGGAGATTGGGTTCGCGCCGATCAAGCGTGTGGACAAGCATGACTTCTTCTCCATGTGGGATAAGCAGCTGACGGTGTTGCACTGGCATAACGACGTGGTGGGTTTGCCCGAGGGAGGCCAGCTGCTGGCGCGTTCGTCTTCCACCAAGGTGCAGGCATTCCGACTGGGATCCGCGCTGGGCATGCAGTTCCATCTTGAGGTGTGCGGCTCGCTGCTGGACGAATGGCTGGATGAGCCGAGCATGGTCAAGGATCTCAAGGCCGCGGGTGGGTCCAAGTCCCAATTGCGCGAGCAATTCGCCCAATACGATCAGCTACTGCATCCGCTCGCCGAGCAAGTGTTCTCCGGTTTTGCGGCCCGCTGCAGCTCCTACGCTCAGACGCTGAACGAATAACGTTTGCGGGCCGCCGCTGGGCAAGCGTGGCGCTACATTGGTGAGTCATGCCGACTTATGACATTGGACTGGAACACGTTTCGCTTGCCTTCGCCACCAAAACCATCTTCACCGATGTGACGCAAGGTGTTTTCGAGGGCGACCGCATCGGCATCGTCGGCAAGAACGGCGACGGCAAATCCACGTTGCTGCATCTGTTCCGCGGTGCTCAGGAGCCGGATTCCGGCCGCGTGACGAAGCGCGGCGGACTCACGTTCGGCATGCTTGACCAGCGTGATTCCCTTGATGACAACGCCACCATTCGCGAAGCCGCACTTGAGGGGCGCGCCGACTACGAATGGGCGTCCGATAACACTTCCCGTGAGATCGTCGAGGCATTGCTCGGCGGCATGAGTCTGGATGCCAAGGTCGGCTCCTTGTCCGGCGGTCAGCGTCGCCGCGCCGATTTGGCCCGACTGCTGCTCAAGGATTGGGATATTCTCGCACTTGACGAGCCCACCAACCATCTCGACGTGGTCACTATCCACTGGCTTGCCGAGCATTTGAAGAACCGCTGGTCCAAAGGCCAGGGCGCTCTGTTGCTCGTGACCCACGATCGCTGGTTCTTGGACGAGGTCTGCGAATCGATGTGGGAAGTCCACGATGGCGTGATCGAGCCGTTCGAGGGCGGCTATTCCGCATATATGCTGCAGCGCGTGGAACGCGATCGCCAAGCCGATGTGCGCGAAACCAAGCGCCGCAATCTGGCTCGCAAGGAGCTCGCATGGCTTTCCCGTGGTGCTCGCGCCCGCTCCACCAAGCAGAAGTTCCACGTCAAGACCGCACGCGAATTGATTGCCGATGTGCCGCCGATGCGTAACACACTTGAATTGAAGCAGATGGCCACCTCACGTCTCGGCAAACAGGTGGTCGATTTGGTCGACGTGACGCAGATTTTCGAAAAACCGCAGGGCATGGCCGATATCGACCCGGATGTGGCGGCGCTCTCCGCGTCCGCTTCCCGCATGGATGTGGTCAACGCCATGTACGCCGAGCCGCAGCTGCACGGTTCCGTTGAGGTGGCGGTCACCGACATGACTGACCCGCGCCTGGTGGACGCCAGCGTGCCGGAAGCCGTCGAGGCCGCTGAGGAAGCGCGTAAGAAGGCCGAGGCTGAGAGCGGCAATCCGCAGCTTGCTGACGATCGCGAGGTTCGTCGCATGAACACGGGTGGTGAAACCATCGGCGGTGACACTGCTGCAACGGATTCGGATGATGACACTGCTGCAGCCGGTGTCACCTCGGCTGCACGCAAGGTGACGGTTTCCGGCCGCGAGATTCTTGACGATGTGACTTGGCTGATTGGCCCGGGCGACCGCTTCGGCATCGTCGGTGCGAATGGTGCCGGCAAGTCCACGCTGCTTAAGTTGATTGATGGCACGCTCACCCCGACCGCAGGCCATGTGAACATTGGCAAGACGGTGAAGTTCGCGGTGCTCTCGCAGCGCCTCGATGAGCTGGAGAAGCTCGGCAAGTACAAGATCAAGGAAGTGCTTTCCCGCTATAAGCCGAGCTACATTGTGGATGGCAAGGAAGTGACGCCCGGCCAGCTCATGGAACGGCTCGGCTTCGAATCCGCCCAGCTGATGACGCCGATTCGCGACCTCTCCGGTGGTCAGAAGCGCCGCATGCAACTGCTGCTGATTCTGCTTGACGAGCCGAACGTGCTCATCATGGACGAGCCCGGCAACGATCTGGACACCGATATGCTCGCCGTCATGGAGGATTTGCTCGATACTTGGCCGGGCACGTTGATCGTCGTATCCCACGACCGGTACCTGCTGGAGCGCGTCACCGATCAGCAGTTCGCGCTGATTGGCGGCAAGGTACGCCATCTGCCCGGCGGCGTGCAGGACTACCTCGATATGGTCGAGGCTATTAAGAACGGCAAGGGATTGCCGGCTGACGCGCCTGGCTTCGCGGGCACCGGTAGCAGCTCGGCGAAGTCTGGTAAGGGTAAGGCGGCCGCCGTCAATGCTGCTGCATCTCTCCCTCAGTCCGCTTCGCGGACAGCTCCCTCGTCAGAGGGAGCCAATAACGGTGAGGACTCCACCTCGAAGCTCACCGGCAAGGCCTTCCACGAAGCATCCAAGCGCGTAAACGCCATCGAACGTAAGCTCGCTAAGCTCGAAGAGCAGAAGACCGAACTTGAGGCGCAGATGGCCGCCCATGACCCGAGCGACTACGAGGGTCTCAACAAGCTCAATGAACAACTCACCGCCGTCAATACTGAAAGCGATGATCTCGAAGCCGAATGGCTCGAACTCTCCGAACAATTGGAGTAGCGGGAGAAACCGTAACGTTCACAAGGCCTCGGCAGTTTGCCGGGGCCTCCCGCTATGCAAACTCCCACGGATTAATCAGTTCCACGCCAGTGCCTTCGAAGTCCTTGATATTGCGCGTGGCTATGGCCGCATCCCAGGAACAGGCAATTGCCGCAATCATGGCGTCTTGAATACTGGTAGGTGTGCCCCTGCGTTCGCGTTCGACAAGGATATGGGCAT
Organism: Bifidobacterium sp. 2450; assembly: GCF_041900695.1. Taxonomy (NCBI): domain Bacteria; kingdom Bacillati; phylum Actinomycetota; class Actinomycetes; order Bifidobacteriales; family Bifidobacteriaceae; genus Bifidobacterium; species Bifidobacterium sp. 2450. The sequence continues at coordinate 68,516 of NZ_JBHEEA010000005.1, read as the reverse complement.
AATCCGCAGCTGCCTGAGTGTCAAATGCGAACGTCCTGTCCTCTAATGTCATAAGCGCCAGCTTGACGGTCGTATCTGTGTACTTTCGTCGTTTGCCTTCAGGCATGCGACATATTCCGGCCAACAACTCGGCGACGGTGATGGCGGTGGTTGCCAAATTGCTCGTATCTTGGTTCCTCAGCCAATTGGCAACGTGTTCGTCTGGCTGTTTCTTGATGATTTCGCTGATGACGTTGGTGTCCAGAATAATCATGGTCGATTCCTATTCAAAAGATACTGGCGGTCGGGAATCGGCGGAATTTCGCTCGGATAGTGGGAGTTCCCCCTTGTCGAGTCCCTCAAAATCCATGTTCTTCATGAATTCGCGGATCTCGTCATAGAAATTGGTCTTTCGCGTGATTTCATGCGCCACCGTGCCAGCCAGCCATTCTTCAAGAATGGATCGCACCTGAGATTCCATGGAGCGGTTGTTTTTCTCAGCCACTTCTTTGAGCTGTTGAATCTGCTCATCTGGTATTTTTCGGATGGTTAATGTTGCCATGATGCACCTCCTTGTTGCTGTCATAATGCTAGCATGAGGTGCTGTCATTTTGCTTGCAGTACGGGTGACGAGGTATGCACGCATGAAAAAGGCGGATATGCATCATGCACATCCGCCTTTTGAGCTTGGACTGGGTCTCCCCGCAGTCGCCGAATCAGCGCCCGGTAACCTCGGAACCGACGACCTTTTCGCTCAGGGCGCGCGGGCCGCGGGTCACGGCTACGGCACCGGAGCGCACCAGCTCGATGACGCCGTAATGCTCCAAAAGCCCCAGCAGGGCGTCGATCTTGCCTTCGGCACCGGTGGCCTCAATGGTCAGCGATTCCGGATTCACGTCCACCACACGCACGCGGAAGAGGCGCACGATCTCCAGCACGTCGGAACGGTTGGATTCGTCGGCGGCCACCTTGATGAGCACCAGTTCGCGTTCCACGGTGGAGTTCGGGTCGAGTTCCACGATTTTGAGCACATGCAGCAGCTTGTTGAGCTGCTTGATGATCTGCTCCAGCGGCACGGCCTCCACGTCGGCGGTCACCGTGACGCGTGAGATGTCCGGACGCTCGGTGGGGGAGACGGACAGCGAGTTGATGTTGAATGCACGGCGGGCGAACAGGCCGGCGATACGCGCCAGCACGCCTGGGCGGTTCTCCACCAGCACGGACAGCGTATGACGCTGGGAACCAGGCTGGGATGCAGGATAGTTAGCCATGAGTGTTCTCCTCTCCTCAGTGCTCGCTCGCAGTGGCAGCGGCGGTCTCGTGCTCGAACACGCCGGTCGCATGCTCGTCCGGACCGGTTCCCGGAGCCGGGGTGCCGCCAGCCAGCGGCTTGATGCCGGGCTTGTACGTCACCTCGTCGTTGGGGACGCCGGCGGCTACCATCGGCCACACCATCGCATCCTTCCACACGCGGAAGTCGATCAGCACCGGGCGGTCGTTGATCTGGTTCGCCTTTTCGATGGCGGCAATCGCCTCTTCCTCGGTGAACGCGCGGATACCCACGCAGCCGTATGCCTCGGCCAATTTGATGAAATCAGGCACTTCGAGCGGCGCATCGCCGTCGGCCAGTGCCGACGCACCATCGGCACCGTGCGCTTCACCATCGAGCAGGTTGGTCTGCGAGTAGTGGTGCTCGTAGAACAGCGTCTGCCACTGACGGACCATGCCGTATACGGAGTTGTTCAGAATCGCGATCTTCACCGGAGCGTGGTCCAGGAACGCGGCGGCCAGCTCCTCAGAGGTCATCTGGAAGGAACCGTCACCATCGATCAGCCACACCGGCTTCTTGCCCTCGAACTCGCGGGCCGAGCCCACGGATGCGCCGATGGCGGCTGGCAGGCCGTAGCCCATCGTGCCGAGGCCTCCGGAGGAGATCCAAGCGTGCTGGTTCTCAAAATCGATGAACTGCGAGGCCCACATCTGGTGCTGGCCCACACCGGTCACCCAGATGGTGGACGGATCGGCCATCTCAGAGAGCTTCTTGATGACCCACTGCGGGGCCAGCGAGCCGTCGGTCGGCTCATCCCACGTCATCGGGTATTCCTCGCGCCAGCCGTCGATCGCCTTCCACCAGGGGGCCAGATTCGGCTTGCCCTGAATGGCCTGCGTGCGCTGGATTTCGGGAATCAAGTCGTCGAGCACGGTAGCCACATCGCCCACGATCGGCACGTCGGGCTGACGGTTCTTGCCGATTTCAGCCGGGTCGATGTCAATGTGAATCACGCGGGCGGTCGGTGCGAAGGCGTCGAGCTTGCCGGTCACACGGTCGTCGAAACGTGCACCGATGGCCACAAGCAGGTCAGCGCGCTGCACGGCGCCGGTTGCGGCAATCGTACCGTGCATGCCCAGCATGCCGAGGTTCTTCGGGTCGGAGTCGGGAATGATGCCGCGTGCGGGCAGGGTCGTGACCACGGGAGCGCCGGTCAGGTCGGCCAAAGCCTTGACCTGTGCGCCGGCGTTGGAGCGGGCGGCGCCGCCACCTACATACAGCACCGGGCGGTACGACTGAGAGAACAGCTTCGCCGCGTCGGACAGCACACGGCCGTGCGCCTTGGTGGTGGGGTTGTAGCCGGGCAGAATCATGCGCTGCGGCCATGAGTAGTACATGTCGCCGGTCTGTGCGGTCTTGGTCAGATCCACGACCACCGGGCCGGGGCGGCCGGTGTTGGCGATGTAGTAAGCCTCGGAAAGCACGCGAGGAATGTCCTGCGCGCGGGTCACGAGGAAGGAGTGCTTGGACACCGGGTAGGTGATGCCCACGATATCCGCCTCCTGGAAGGCATCAGTGCCGATGGCCTGCACGCCCACCTGACCGGTAATCACGACCATGGGCACGGAGTCCATGTTCGCGTCCGCAATGGCCGTGACCACGTTCGTGGCACCCGGGCCGGAAGTCACGATGCACACGCCCACCTTGCCAGTGGCCAGTGCGTAGCCTTCGGCGGCGTGGCCGGCGGCCTGCTCGTGGCGCATAAGCACGAAGCGGAACTTCGTGTTGTCTTTGATCTCGTGGTAGACGGGCAGAATCGCGCCGCCAGGAATGCCGAAGACGTCCTCGACGCCGAGGTCCTCCAGCGAACGAATCAGCGCCTGGGCGCCAGTCATCTTCTCGCCATCGACGATAGTCTGCTTATCGGGGGCCGTGTTGATTTTCGGCACACCGCTGAATGCCTGCAAAGGCGTGGGTAAAGCCATGATTCCTCTCACCTCATAGATTTTGTCGCGAACCTGCCCGACCTTGGGATGGGGGCCGGGTGCCCGCGTGTCTGATTCCAGTCGCTTCCCCGAGACTTGTGGCCCCGACACGACTCGTCGCTCATGTTGGTATTAGTCTATTCGCAAATCCGACAGCGGGCTTACTTAGTCCGCGTCTTGAGCGAGTCCAGTGACTTCCAGCCCGCTTCGGCGGCCGCCAGCTGCGCCTTACGCTTGCTGGAGCCCTTACCGATGCCGATGATGTCGCCGTTCTCGCCCAATGAGACGCGCGCGGTGAAGATCTGCGCGTATTCCGGTCCGGAGACCTCCATATGGTAGACCGGCTCATCCTTGCCGAGGCCGTGCGCCTTGACGGTCAGCGAGGTCTTCCAGTCAAGTGCCGGGCCCTCGGTGGCCACTTCGGCGAGCGTGTCGTCAATAAGCCGGTGAATCACCTTGCGTGCCTCGTCGATGCCGTGTTCCAGGAAGGTCGCGCCGATGAGCGATTCCACGATGTCGCACAGAATGGAGTTCTTCTCCGCGCCGCCCTGCTCGGCTTCCCCGTGACCCAGCAGAATGTAGGGGCCCACCTTGAGCTTGGTTTTGGCGATGGCGCTCAGCGCGTCTTCGGAGACGGCCTTGGCGCGCATCTTGGCCAGTTGCCCCTCGGTCATATCCGGGTGAATGGTGAACAGCGTTTCAGTGGAGACCAATTCGAGCACCGCGTCTCCCAGGAATTCGAGGCGTTCGTAATTGGCCACGCCGGGGTGCTCATGCGAGAAGGAACGGTGGGTGAGTGCCTGCACGAGCAGATCCGGGCTAAGAGTGGTGCCCAACGCTTCAAGAAGCTCGTTGGCCGGCGTCGGCTGCTGTGGGGTTTCATTGCTCATGATTGTTGTATGGTCCTTCACGCGATGGTGATGTGTTGTGTTGTGTTGTGTTGTGTTGTTTGCGATGCGATGGTGTACGTAATGGTGCACTTATGCGAAGGCCCCGCCACCCGTCGATGGCAGGGCCTTCATTCAAGCCGTTATCGCAGGACTCACTTGGTGTGAGCCGGCTGGATGGCGGAGCGGTAGGTGCGGCCGCGGTAGTTACCGCAGCTCGGGCAAGCCATGTGCGGCAGGGCCGGAGCGCCACAGTTCGGGCAGTTCACGGTCGCAGCAGCGGTGGCCTTCCAGTTCGCGCGACGCGAGTGCGTGTTGGCGCGCGAGGTCTTGTACTTAGGCAGTGCCATTTGAGTATCCTCTATTTCGTTCGAACAATTGAGCTTAAGCGTCCGTTATCTTAACGCACGGTTCGTACAAACTTCGTTCAGGCGCGCGTCACTCGGCCTGCTCGCCGTTCTGCTCGGCCTCGAGCCGGGCCTTGAGCCCCGTCAATCCGGCGAAACGGATATCCGTCACATCGTGATGATGTTCGGGATCCTCGTTCAGATCGGCACCGCACTGCGAGCACAGACCCTTGCAGTCCGGTCGGCACAGTGGCTGCAACGGCAGCGATTCGACCAGCGTGTCGCGGATCATCGCCTCGATGTCCGCGAATGCGCCGTTCTCCAGCAGCGGATACGTGTCTTCCGACTCGTCCTCGCCGGCGATGATGTCGATCTCGTCATCCTTCTTGTTCTTGCCGCCCTTGCCGTTGGCCTTGTCCTGACCCGACTCGTACGGGAAGAACACCGTCACATCAACCGGCCAGTCCTCGTCAATCGGCTTCAGGCAGCGCGTGCACTCGCTGACGAATGGCGCGACCAGGCGGCCGGTGAAGATCAGGCCGTCCACAATCGAATCGAACTGCCCGCTCACGTGTACGGGCTCACCTTCCTTGATGCCGACAATGCTGTCGCCAATGCCGGAAGGTGCCGGGAAATCGGCGTCAATCGGCTTGGATTGACCGGCGCGCGAAGCAATCTGCGCTACCGGAATGGCCCACGGGGAATCTTCAACTCGTGCCATGGTATGTTCTTGGTGCCTTTCGTATGTTGGCTGGAGTTATTCGTTACTGGCGTTATTCGCGTTACTGATGTTGCTGGCGTTACTGGGCTTCGGGATAGTCGTTCAGCGTCAGGTGCGGCATCTGTTCGCCGGCCGCGCGCTGGCGCTCTTCCAGCACGTTAAGACCGGCCTGCACATCCTGATTGAGTTTGCCGAGCTGCTGGGACAGCCCTTCCATCACCGTAGTGCAGTACTGGTCCGCGCCATGGGTCAGATGGTCGGCCTTGGTCTGTGCCTGGTCAAGAATCGCGCGCGCTTTCTGCCGTGCAAGCTCGGTGACGTTCTCTTGGCCAGCCAGGAACTGTGCCTGTTCGTTGGCGTCCTTGATCATGTCGGCTGCGCGGCTTTGTGCGGAGGCGACGATGGCGTTGGACTGGGTCTGTGCCGATTCCAGACGGCGCTCGGCCTCGCGCATGAGGGCGGAGGCGCGCTCCAACTGCACCGGCAGCATTTTCTTCAACTCGGAAAGCTGGTCGGTGAATTCGTCGCGGTCAACCTTCACCATGCCGGGGGCGAATATGCTGGACTTCGCTTCGCCCAGTGCCGCCTCGAGCTGGTCGATGATGTCATACACCGTGGTGAATTCCTCGCGGCTCTTGACCGTGGCCGGGTCGTCGTCCGTGGTTTCTCGCAGGTCGGGCATTTCGTTCATGAACGAGGGGCGAATGCCGGCGGTCTGAGCGGTCTGAGCTTGTGCCCGGGTCTGCTGAGCTGCTTGGGCCCGCGCTTTGGCCTGCATCTGTGCCGGAGTAGGGGTAGGCGCGGCGGGCGGCGATCCGGCGAAAACATCGGCCTCTTCGGTGGGTGCCGGCGCGGCTTGCGTAGACGCGGGCGGTTCCGGGGCGGACGGCTCCGGAGTGGACGATGCGGCGTCCGCATTCGGTTTGGTCAGATCGACGTATCCAGTGGGGTGGTCATCGCTCATAGTCATTAGTGCATCAGTCCTTCCGCTGACGTTCCTCGGCCAGGGCATCGGCCAGCATCGGCACGACGCAATCGGGCACCATGCCGGTCACGTCGCCTCCATGGCGGGCCACGTCCTTGACGATGGAACTGGAGATGTGTTCAAGAATCGGATCGGCCGGCAAAAACAGGGTTTCGATGCCAGCGAGCTTGCGATTGACCAGCGCCATGCCGAGCTCGGCTTCATAGTCGCCGTTCTGGCGCAGACCCTTGATGATAACGGTGGCGCCGACCTTCTTGCAGTAGTCGGTGATCAGGCCGTCGGTGGAAGAAACGGTGACGTTCTTGCAACCGGCTTTGTCAAGGGCGCGGCGGATCACGTCGACTCTGGTGGCTTCGGAAAACATCGGTGTTTTCGCGGCGTTGACGGCCACCACCACATGCACCTCGTCGAAAAACCGCGCCGAGCGCTCGATTACATCCAAGTGTCCGGCGGTAACGGGGTCATACGAGCCGGGGCATACTGCGATAGTCATGCTTTATAGCCTACCGCTAGTGGTGTGCTTCGCGCTGCCGAGCGTGCATTGTTGTCGCGTCGGCGTATGAGGCAGTGTGTGCGGTGCCGTATGTGGCGTCGGTGCGGCGTCGTGTGCGGCATTGTATGTGGCGGGGTGGCGTGATGCGCGACATGGGTGTGTGGAGGTGTGCGGATTACGCGCCAATGGGTTTCGCGGGTAACGACGGGAATCTATGATGGAGTGCAGTCGAATCGTTGAATACGAGGAAAGAAGTGCACCATGACTTTTGCCGAGATGTTCGTTGATGATGCCGAACCGCTGCGCAACCCAGACCAAGGTGCCGGCACGTCGGTGCTGGAGCGTCCGGAGACCAAGGAGTCGCCGGTTCGTGACGATGGTGGCGACGCCGATCGTTTTGCGCACTACGTATCTAAGGACCGTATCGCCGAATCACGCGCGACCGGTCGTCCGGTGGTCGCCCTGTGCGGCAAGGTCTGGGTGCCCAAGCACGACCCGTCCAAGTACCCGGTTTGCCCCGATTGCAAGCGCATCTACGAAGAAATGACGCGCTAAAGGTGGTATTTGGCTCCCCTCAGCGAGGGGAGCCAAAATGGTCACCGAGCCGAAATCTCGTCAATAAGCTTGAGCTCCTCGTCGCTGAAGTGGGTGTTCTTCAGCGCGCCGATGTTGTCGAGAATCTGCTGCGGCTTGGAGGCTCCGGTCAGCACGGAGGTCACCTTACCATCGTGCAGCAGCCATGCCAGGCTCATCTCGGCCAGCGTCTGGCCGCGTTCGGCGGCCAGATTGTTCAGGTCCACGACCTGCTTGTGCAGTTTCTCGGTCAGAGCGGAATCGTTGAGGAATCGCGGATCGTGAGCCATGCGGCTGTCGGCCGGAATGCCGTTCAGATAGCGGTTGGTCAGCAGGCCCTGAGCCAGCGGGCAGAAGGTGATAAGGCCTTTGCCAAGCTTGTAAGCCGTCTCCTTCAGACCGTTCTCCTCGACGGTGCGGTCGAGGATGTTGTATTTGTTCTGGTTGATGATGAACGGCACGTGCAGGTCGGCGAGAATCGCGGCGGCCTTCTCCATCGTCGGACCATCGTAGTTGGACAGACCCACGTACAGCGCCTTGCCGGAATTCACGGCCCGGGCCAGTGCGCCCATGGTCTCCTCGAGTGGGGTTTCCGGATCCGGGTGGTGATGGTAGAAGATGTCCACATAATCCAAGCCCAAGCGTTCGAGCGACTGGTCGAGGCTGGCGAGCAGGTACTTGCGGCTGCCGAGGTCGCCATACGGGCCTGCCCACATTTCATAGCCGGCCTTGGTGGAGATGACGAGTTCGTCGCGGTGGTGCTTGAAGTACTTGGCGAGCAGCAGGCCGCAGTTCTTCTCGGCCTGGCCGGGCTCGGGGCCGTAGTTGTTGGCCAGATCGAAGTGGGTGATGCCGTTGTCGAAGGCGGTGAAGACCAAGGACTTCATCTGGTCGAACGGCGTGATGTCGCCGAAGTTGTGCCAGAAGCCGAGTGAGACGGCCGGCAACTTGAGGCCGGAGGTGCCGGCGCGGTTGTAGGTCATCGTGTCGTAACGGTGCGGGTTGAGGACATAGATGGCGGTTGGCTCGAACATTGAGTCTCCTTACAATGTCATTTTTGTTCTTACGAATGCTTACCTGCGATGGGCAAACCGACGCCGATTGAGTGGCATTCGTAAGTGTTCTTGGATACTATGGTTCCAGTTCAAGTGAACTTGAATGCAAACGGCTGCGACGCTTCGGCGTGTCGCCGCAGTAAGGAGTCATGGTGTCCTACACCATTCGTCAGGTGGCCACGCAGTTCCATATGCAGCCCTCTACGCTGCGCTATTACGAGGATCAGGGATTGCTGACCAACGTGGAGCGCACCGAAACCGGCCAGCGTATATACGAAGACTGCCATATCGACCGTCTGTGCGCGATCTGCTGCTTCAAGAACGCCGGCATGACCATTGACGATCTTAAGAAGTTCTTCGTGTATGAGTCCAATGAGCCCGAGCATATCGATGAAATCCTTGATCTGCTGGAATCTCGCCGCAAATCCTTGGACGAGCAGCGCCGAGCCCTCAACGAGGCGGCCATGCACGTGCAGCGCAAGCTCCATTACTATGGCGACATCAAGCGTGCCATCGACGCCGGTGAAGACTGGCCGGATTGGCGCGAGTACAAAAACCGCGCCTATTCCATTGAATGCTGAAACCATCGAGTGCTGAGCTGGATGCCGGCTGGGCACTAAGACCGATGTGCGTCGATCGTGGGTGCGTCTATCCGAGTAAGGTCTTGCTTGGCAGTGCGCGGTCGAGCAGCCAGACAACGAGCGATATCACGAAGAACGCTATGGCCAGCTTGCCGCAGCTAATGCCGAACCCTTGCCAGCCGAGTGCGTCGAGGTTGATGAAGTCGTACGGATACGGACTGCCGCCGGCCGCCGGTCCGGACCCCGGCCAAATCGTCGCACGGGCCAGCACGAAGACCAAGTATGCAGGGAAGTACGCCAGCCACGAGAACATGTAATGCCAGCGGAAACGCCGGTGCGGGTCGAATAGCACGAAATCGATAACCGCCATAATCGGGGCGATTTTGTGCAGCATCGTATTGGTCATGATGCCAATAACCTGTGGCACGTATGCCGGGTCGTCCGGAGGCATCAGGAAGAACGCCACCAGTGCGGTGACTATGGCGTACACAGTCAGGCATCCCTTAAGCCATGCAGGCGGCTGAATGCCTTTGAGCAGTGTGGCCGCGCCGGACCACAGCATCACGATGCCCAGCACAAAACCGGTCTGGAACGTGAAATACACCCAGAACTGCGGTTTGGACCATGCCTCATATGTGCCCACGAAGCAGAACCCGGCGATCGCAAAGCGCCACAACGCCACGATGAATCTCATGCATCGAGTCTACCGCTTCGCCAGTGGGCTGTATGGTGCGGCTGGCGTATTGGCTGGGCGTGATGATTGTGGTCGGTGTGACCGACCGCCATAGTGCCGATGAATATGACGATACTGAACCCGGCAATATCGAATCTGGCATACGAGAATAAGACGAGCCCTTCCCGCCCGGCTTTGCCCGGACTACACTTAGGTGCAACTTCACCACTTATGTAGGAAAGGCCTTGCAATGGTCGATTATTCGCCGGCTCTGATGACCGACATGTATGAATACACGATGCTCGACGCCGCTCTGAAAGACGGTACCGCCGACCGCAAGTGCGTGTTCGAGGTGTTCACGCGTCGCCTGCCCGAAGGCCGTCGCTATGGCGTGGTGGCCGGCACCGGCCGCATTCTGGATGCGCTGGAACATTTCCACTTGGACGAAGCGGACCTGAAGTTCCTGGCCGACCGTCACGTGGTAAGCCTCGCGACCATTAAGTGGCTGGAGAATTTCCACTTCTCCGGTACGATTCGCGGTTACCGCGAAGGTGAGATGTTCTTCCCGAACTCCCCGATTTTGCAGGTCGAAGGCACGTTCGGCGAATGCACGCTACTGGAGACGTTGATTCTATCCGTGCTGAACTACGATTCCGCAGTGGCCTCCGCCGCCTCACGTATGGCGTCGGCAGCCAAGGATCGTCCTTGCATGGATATGGGCGGACGCCGCACTAACGAGTGGGCCGCCGTGGCCGCCGCTCGAGCCGCCGTAGTGGGTGGATTCAAGGGTACCGCCAATCTGTTGGCCGCCCAGCTGTATGGTCTGAAGGCCATTGGCACCGCCGCGCATTGCTTCACGTTGGTGCATGATTCCGAGCGTGACGCCTTTGAATCGCAGATCGAGGCATTGGGCAAGAACACCACGCTGCTGGTGGACACCTACAACATCGAGGAAGCCGTGAAAACCGCCGTCGAAGTGGCCGGTCCCGAACTGGGTGGCGTGCGCATCGACTCCGGCGACCTAGCCGCCATGGCCCAGCGTGTGCGCAACCAGCTGGACGCCCTGGGTGCCACGAACACTACCATCACCGTGACCAACGATTTGGATGAATACGCGCTCGCCGCATTGCAGACCGCGCCGGTCGACTCCTATGGCGTGGGCACCATGCTGGTCACCGGTTCCGGCGCTCCCACTTGTGCGATGGTGTACAAGCTCACCGAACGTGAAGGCGCTGACGGCACGATGGTTCCGGTCATGAAGAAATCCAAGGACAAGGCCACAGTGCCCGGTCGCAAACTGGCATTCCGCTCCTATGAATACGCGTTAGCCGAAGCCGAACACGTGATTTCCGGCTCGGAGGAGAAGCTGGCCGGATTCACGCCTGAACCGACGTGGAAGAACTTGCTGGTCGACTTTGTGGATCATGGGCAGATCGACGCTCAGTGGCAGGGCCATGACGCCATCATGGCCGCCCACGACTACCACGCCAAGGCGTTGTCCGAACTGCCCATCACCGCACAAAGCCTGATGAAGGGTGAGCCAGTGATTCCCACGGAGACTCAGGTTCTCTGACGAGAACTTTCGTCTCCATAGGAATCCGTCGCAGCATAGCCGCTCCCCTCACCTACGGACAGCCCACTGGGATTGTGGGATATGATGATCGCGGTTTGATGAAATGACCGGGAAATCGACCGAGACAAGGTGGCTTCGATGAGTGAAACTCTCAATGGTGATAACGCGGCGGGCAACGATGACGTATCAGAGCGGCGCGATGTAGTTCGATGATGGTTGACGAGTTGCTATCCAGGCATAGAGCGGATGGCGTATGCTGGGGCGCATGGTTGAAATCAAAGACATGCTTGGCAATCACCAAATAATTCGTGCCGACGGCCGCAAGGTCGACGAACTGCGCCCCGTGCGCATCACCCGCCACTTCACCGACGTCCCCGAAGGTTCCGTGCTCATCGAATGCGGTAACACGCGCGTGATGTGCACCGCCACTTTTACTCCCGGTGTGCCGCGTTGGCGCAAGGACTCCGGCCTCGGCTGGGTCACCGCCGAATACTCGATGCTGCCGCGTGCCACCGCCGAACGCACCGACCGTGAATCCGTACGTGGCAAAATCGGTGGCCGTACTCACGAAATCAGCCGACTGATTGGCCGCTGCCTGCGTGGCGTCATCGATATGAAGGCGCTCGGCGAAAATCAGATTCAGCTTGACTGCGATGTGCTTCAGGCCGATGGCGGCACTCGCACGGCTTCCGTAACCGGTGCGTACGTGGCTTTGGTCGACGCAGTTAATTGGGCGGAGAAGCACCGCCATATCAAGTCCGCCAGCCGCGTGCTTAAGGACTATGTGTCCGCCGTATCGGTGGGCGTGATCAACGGCACTCCGATGCTTGACCTGCCATACATTGAAGACAGTCAGGCCATGACCGACATGAACGTGGCCATGACCGGTTCCGGCACCTTCATCGAGATTCAGGGCACCGCAGAACACCGTCCGTTCAACCGTGCCGAACTCGGCACCCTGCTTGACTTGGCCGAAAAGGGCAACAAGGAACTGCAAGCCGCCCAGCGTGCCGCTCTGTCCCTAGACTAAGCCAGCTCCCCTGACAAGGGGAGCCTTCTTAAAGGAGAACCTCATGCAAATCGTCGTCGCAACCCATAACGAAGGCAAGCTTGTGGAAATCCGCCGCATTCTCGAAGAGGATCTTGGCGCGGATGCCGAAAACATCGAACTGGTGTCCGCTGGCAGCCTTCACCTGCCGGACCCGGTGGAAACCGGCGTCACCTTCCAGGAGAACGCGCTACTCAAGGCCCGCGCTGTGGCCATCCGTACCGGTCTGCCCGCTGTCGCGGATGATTCAGGTCTTATCGTCGATGTGATGGGTAACGCTCCGGGCATTCTGTCTGCTCGCTGGGCGGGTGCTCACGGCCACGACAAGGCCAATAATGCGCTGCTGCTCGCCCAAATCGAAGATATTCCGGATGACAAGCGTACCGCGCGCTTCCGTTGCGCCGCCGCGCTGGTGGTCCCGGACACCGAGACCGGTGCCGACGTGACCGGTGGAGTGGCTGCCGACGGCATCACCGTTCACACCACGGCTGCCGATGGGAGCCCTGCCCCGGTGAATGCTCGATACGCCATCAAGTCGGAGACTGTGGAGCTCGGCGACATGCCGGGTCGCATCATCCGCGAGGCTCGTGGCGAACACGGTTTCGGTTACGATCCGCTGTTCGTCCCGGACGATCAGCCTGCCGGTCGCGTCAGCACTGAGCCTGACCATGAAGGCGAGCCGCTGACCAGCGCCGAAATGACTCCGGCCGAGAAGAATGCGATTTCCCACCGAGGCAAGGCGCTGAAAGCCTTGGTCCCCGCCATCGAGGCCCTGCTGCACTAAGTCGTCAGGCTGTCTAGCTGCACTGAGCCGCGACTAAGCCACAGTTGAGTCGCGGCTCAGCACTCAGCCCCCGAATCGGGCAAGTGTCTAGCAAGCGCCTATGACCTAGCAAGGGCGATACGAAAGAAGGCCGGCGCTTAGTGCGTCGGCCTTCTTGATGAACAAGAGCCACCCGATAGAATCGAACTACCGACCTTCCCGCGAACGAGGGGGATGCTCTACCACTGAGCTAAGGTGGCGTGGCTTCAAGAGCCAAGTAGAGAATATAGCACTGCGTTTGATTCACTGCAAGCCGGACATTCATCATCTTTTGGCCATTGTTCTTTGGACCATCGTGGCGGCAATAGTGCGAACGATGTGCACACCTCATCTGCTCGGACGCCATTCGTCGTGTGCGCGTTATGCTAGCATGGTGAGCCTGATTGACTCGGAGGCAAAGGGAAGCATGCGTGATTTTGTGCTGGTGAAGTTGACAGACGAAGAGTTCGATGATTTCTCCGCCAGGCATCCACAAGGCAATTTCCAACAAACCTCGGCGATGGGACGCCTTCGCGCCGCGCAGGGGATCGACGTCGAATATTTGGCCCTCAAGGAGGGCGAGAAGATCGTCGCGGCGGCACTGTTCGAAACTCACCGCTCTCGATTCTCTACATTTGCGGCCATCCATGATGGCCCGATGTGCGACTATCACGACACCGAAGCATTGACCTTCTTCATGGATGCGCTGAAACGCCATGCCAAGGCAAAGGGTGCTTCACAGCTGGAAATCACCCCTGAATCCCCATATCGGCTTCGCGACACCAATGGAGCTTCTTTGCCGGATGACCAGAATGGCGCTCCCGACAATAAGCTGATAGAACAGCTCGAGGCGATCGGCTTCACTCATGGCGGTTTCACCGTGGGCTACACGGCGGTTCCGCGTTGGCGCTACCTCAAGGATCTGACCGGCATCACCGATGAGAAAAGTCTGCTGAAGTCCTATGACAAGCGCACCCAGTGGAGCGTGAAGCGTGCCCAATCAATGGGTGTGCACGTGCGTGAGCTGTCGGACGACGAGCTGAGGGTATTCGCACGAATCGAGCAGCAAACCGCTGAACGCCGTAGCTTCGAATACCGTGGCGAAGCATATTTCCACCGTTTCAAGGAAGCGTTCGGCAGCAAAGCGCATTTTATGGTTGCCGAGATCCACATCGACGAATACGTAGCGGACATGACGGCCAAGCGTGAAGCACTTTCGGCCAAGGTGGCGGCATTGACCGCCAAAAACGCCGAACACCCCACCACCAAAACCGAGCGTCAGCTGGGGGAGGAGACCCGCAATCTGGCGGCAGCCGAAAAGCGCCTGAACGAGGCGGCCGAGTTCGCCAAAGACGGGGATGTACTGCCGGCTGCGGCATCACTATTCGTGGAGCATCCGCGCGAGGTCATCTACCTGTTCTCCGGTAGCGTCGAGCAGTACAAGCCCTTCTACGCCTCCGCGCTGATTCAGCATGACGCGATGCTGCATTTCTGCGCGGAACACGGGCTGTCTCGCTACAACTTCTACGGCATCGACGGCGTCTTTGATGATCCCGATGACGAGGGGCGTGGTGTACTGGAGTTCAAGCAGGGCTTCAACGGATACGTCGAGGAACTTCCGGGCGAGTTCGTGCTGCCGGTCAAACCGGTCGCCTATGCCATGAAGCAATTTGCGCACAAGCTGCTGTCGCGGTAAACGGACGCAGCATACAGGCCATTCCAGAGCCCAGAGCAACGATCAGAGTAACGACAAGTAAGAAGGTTCGATTATGACGCAATCCGATGCAGGCGTCGCCTCACTCACCCCTACCAAGATCACTCCTGCCGAGCTGGATGCGTTCTCCGCAGCTCAAGTGCAAGGTAGTTTCCAGCAGACCTCGCAGATGGCCGCCATGGGAGCGTTCAACGGTCCGGTGGACTATGTGGGTGTCAAACGCGGTGACAAGCTGATTGCCGCCTGCTACGTGGTGTACACGCGGTCCCGTTTCGGTTTGGAAGGCTCGGTCTGGTGCGGACCGCTGTGCGATTATGACAATCCACAGGTGGTTGAGGCGATGACCGAAGCCCTGCGTCGTTCGGCCAAGGCCCATCACGCCATCAGCGTATCCTGCTGGCCGGCCGCAGTCTACCGTCTGCACGATCTGGACGGCAAGCCGACCAGCGACCCGGACACCACGATGATGGACAACATGGCCCGCTTCGGTTGGAAACATGGCGGCTTCACCGTGGGCTACGAATCCGTGGTGAACCGCTGGAACTTCGTCAAGGGGCTTGACGGCATTCATAACGAGAAGGAACTGATGGCCTCGTTCTCCAAGTACCGCCGTAAGAACATCCGCATCGCCCAGGATTCCGGTCTGCGCGTGCGCCGACTGGAACGCGGCGAACTGAGCACTTTCGTCAAGCTGTGCGATATGAGCGCCGCACGTCAAGGCTTCAAGAGCCGCAATCTGGCCTACTATGAGCGTCTGTTCGATACCTTCGGCGACCTGATCGAGTTCAAGGTGGTCGAAACCCATTTCGACGAATATCTGGACACCCTGCAATCCAAGCTGAATGCGGCCTCCAAAGACAAGCGCAACCTCGAACGCCTGCTCCAGCGCGCGCAACAGCAGCCGGAAGGCACGGCCAAGAAGGGTGCCTCCGACCCGGCAACGCTGGAAAAGCGCATCGCCACCGCAGACAAGAAGATTGCGGCGCTGGAAAAGACCATCGGCGAAGTCAACGGCATCATCGCCTCGGACGGCCCGGTCATTCCGGTGGAAGCCGGTGTCTACTTCTGGCATCCGAACGAGGTCGTCTGCCTGTCCAGCGGCGAGGACGATCGTTTCATGGATTACTACCCGTCTTCCCTAATCCACTTCGAGGCGATGCTTGACTGCATCGCCCGTGGCGTGGAGCGCTTCAACTTCTACGGCATTTCCGGCATTTTCGACGCCAACGATCCTTCCTACGGCGTCTGGCAGTTCAAGACTCGCTTCGGCGGATTCGTGGAAGAGCTTCCGGGCAAGTTCACGCTGCCGGTGGACGGACTGCGCTTCGGTGTATCCGAAGCCGCACACAAGCTGCTGCATCGCTGACAAACAGTGGCGAGCACGGACACAGAAACAAGGCACAGGTGACGACGAGATGAGCGCGACTGCGAATCGAACAGATACGACGTATACGTTTGGCGTGATTACGCCCGAAGAGCTCGACCGGCTTTCCGAAGCCACAAGCCAGGGCAGCTTTCAGCAATGGTCCGGGCAGGTCCGTCTTGCCAAGATTCGTGGGCATGAAGCCGAATGCGTTGGCGTGTGCGACGCATCCGGCAATCTGGTAGCCGGCTGCGTGATTCTGTACCTCAATGGTCGTTTCGGTGCAGATGGCTCCGTATATTTCGGCCCCATCGGCATTAGCGATGATCCGGCTCTGCTGCGGGCCATAACCGAGGCGATTCGTGAATCGGCCCGTCGCCACCATGCTGTTTCCGTGGCATGCTGGCCTAACGTCGCCTACCGTCTGTATTCCTCGGACGGGCAGCCCGACGGCGAGCCGAACGATGCACTGCTGGCCGGATTCGCCGATGCCGGCTGGGCGCATGGCGGATTCCATACCGGTTATGACGTGGTCTGCCAGTGGATGTACGTCAAGGATCTCACCGGCATCACCAACGGCAAGGAACTGCTGGCATCATTCGGCAAACGCGCTCAATGGAGCGTCAAGCGGGCGCAGTCGATGGGCGTGCACGTTCGCGAAATCGGCCCCGACGAGTTCGACGTGTTCGCCGATATCGAACGGCGGACCGGTGAACGCCGCGGGTTCGCGACGCGCGGCGCGGACTATTTCCGCCAGTTCAAGCAGGCGTATGGCGCGGATGCGCATTTCATGCTCGCGGAAATCCACATCGCCGAATATGTGGCGGATATGACCGCCAAGCGCGAGGCGTTGCAGGCTAAGGTCGCACAGCTGCAGGCGAAATACGATGAACGTCCGACCACGCGCATCGAACGTCAGCTGGGGGAGGAATCGCGCAATCTCGCGGCCGCCGACAAGCGTCTGGCTGAGGTGGAGGGATATGCCAAGAAGGGCGATGTGCTGCCGGCAGCGGCTTCAATGTTCGTCAGTCACCCCAATGAGGTGGTCTATCAGTATTCCGGTTCGTTGGAGGAGTACAAGCCGTTCTACGCCTCGGCGCTGATTCAGTACGAAGCGATGCTGCATCTGTGTGTGGAGAAGGGCGTGCCCCGCTACAACTTCTACGGCATTTCCGGCGTGTTCGACGATCCGAACGACGAGGGCCGCGGCGTGTTGGAATTCAAGCAGGGCTTCAACGGCTACGTCGAGCAGATGGTAGGCAAATTCACGTTGCCGGTGGACAAGTTCCGCTTCGGCGTGAGCAATCTGGCGCACAAGCTGCTGCACCGGTAGCAACTGGCGGTCGGGGGACGAACCTATGTGGGCTGCGTCTCGCCTGACCGTGCGCCCGCCGTGTGCCTACTCGCGCATTTGCTCACACGCCCATCAGCGTGTGAGCCACAGCCATCATCACCAGTGAAATCATCGCGGTGATTGCCAGCGAGAAGCCGGCCAGTTTGGCGTTGCCGAGTACTTTGTCGGTGAACAGCGTGGAGAAAATGGCGATTGGAGCCAACGCGCAGATCACCATCACGGCGCGAATCGAAGCCGAGAACGGCAGCAGGAACCACGAGATCAACGCGAAGGCGACACTGAACGGTATACGCCAAGCGATGACGGCCATGACTTCCTTCACATCATGCTTGGACTGGGGCAAATCCATGAGCATGCCCACCATCAGCATCGACACCAGCGCGTTGGCACCGCTCAACGGCTGGGTTATAGAGGCGATCCAATCGGGAATCTTCACGTTGGCGACGGTCAACGCGATCATGAGCAGATACGTGTCGAACGGCACCGAGCCGAAGAAGCTCTTGCCGATGGTGCGCAGCAATGCGCGGCGGGCAAGCCGTTTGGCGTCGCGATCTTTGGGCTTTTCGTACGGCAAGGTGGGAACCGAACCGGCGTGTTGTTCGGCAAGTGTTTTGCCGGGCTGAATATGCAGCAGTTGCTGGGTGAGCACATTGGTGCCGGCAGCCACCATCACGCAGTTGCCGATATCGAACATCGCAGCCGGCACCACCGCGCCCGCACCCCAGAATGACTGGACGACCGGGAAAGAAAAACAGCCGAGATTGAAGCCGGCGCCATTGAGCATCAGGAAGGCGCGGTCGGTCACATTGCGCTTGCGGGTGGCCAGAAAGATGAACACGATCGGGATAAAAGCAAACAGGAATACGAATACCGAAATAAGCAGCAGCGAGATGTCATGCGGATTGGTGGCGAACGAGTATACGATGGCACCGGGTAGCACGATGTTGAATTCCGCGGTTTGCAACACGCGATAATCCTTCTGCCCGAACAGGCCGAACCGCTTGAACAGATAGCCGGCGAGAATGATCAGCAACAGACCGACCGGCGTAAGAATGGCGGACATACACTTCTCTCCTTGACTCACACAGGCTCACGGCGCACAGGCTCAGACCCACAATGCTGTGGCCCATTATATTTGCCGCCTTGGCATTGCCATATGTAGAGGCGTCCGCAAGGGCTTACAGCTGCCGTGCGCATATACGAAGAGCCTCCCGGAATCGTTGGCGATCCAATGTTTCCAGGAGGCTCAAGCCGGTGCGCGAGATGGGACTTGAACCCACACGTCAAAGACACAGGAACCTAAATCCTGCGCGTCTACCAATTCCGCCACTCGCGCGTGCATATCCGCGTTTCCACAGGTGTGGAAGATATACAAAACCCTAGGCCGGATAGCCATTACAGACCAGCCAGCCTAGGGCATCCGAGCCACTTGTCAGAATCGAACTGACGACCTGCTCATTACGAGTGAGCCGCTCTACCGACTGAGCTAAAGTGGCTTGGTTCGCGGAAGGCATTTCGCCAGCCGCGCACAAGAAGTCAAGTATAAGACATCCCCGTGAAAAGTCCAATCGGTGGGTTGGCGGTTGTGTCGCGACCGCTCGGTTGAAGATGACGGTTGCACCGCGCCACGAACTGTTCGATAATGCAAACGATGGCAGTCCGACATCGCTGACTGATTTTTTGTTCTGTTCATGTCCGAATTTGTGAGTATTCTGTTTGGTGATACGGAGCGCATCCGAGCCGTGAGCGAAGGCGCTCCAGTCACTGATGAAAGGAATGGAATCCTATGGCCATCAATCCGCCCGTTGACGCCACCCAGACCCCTGAGTGGGCTGCCCTGCAGAAGCACTATGACGAGCTTCAGGCCGAAGGCTTGAGCCTCAAGAAGTGGTTCGCCGAGGACGCCGAGCGCGTCGAGAAGCTGTCCTTCGACGCCGGCGACCTGCACTTCGATCTGTCCAAGAACCTGATCAAGCCGGAAACCCTCCAGCTGTTCGCCAACCTTGCCAAGGCCGTCAAGCTCGATGAGCGCACCAAGGCTATGTACACCGGCGTGCACATCAACAACACCGAAGACCGCGCCGTGCTGCACACCGCGCTGCGCCGCCCGGTCGAAGACGAGGGCAAGTACATCGTTGACGGTCAGGACACCGTCAAGGACGTGCGCGAAACCCTCGACAAGATCTACGCTTTCGCTGACGACGTGCGTTCCGGCAAGTGGACCGGTGTGACCGGCCGCAAGATCGAGACCGTGGTCAACATCGGCATCGGTGGCTCCGACCTGGGCCCCGTCATGGTGTACGAAGCCCTGAAGCCGTACGCTGACGCCGGCATCTCCGCCCGCTACATCTCCAACATCGACCCGAACGACCTGGCCGAGAAGACCAAGGGCCTCGACCCGGAGACCACCCTGTTCATCATCGTCTCCAAGACCTTCACCACTCTGGAGACCCTGACCAACGCTCGCGAAGCCCGCACCTGGCTGCTCGAAGAGCTCACCGCCAACGGCGCCATCGCCGAGGGCGACGAGGCTCAGAAGGCCGAGGCCATCAAGAAGCACTTCGTCGCCGTCTCCACCAACCTGGAGAAGGTCGAGGAGTTCGGCATCGACCCGAACAACGCGTTCGGCTTCTGGAACTGGGTCGGCGGCCGTTACTCCGTTGACTCCGCCGTCGGCACCTCCCTGGCCGTAGTCTTCGGCCCGGCTCGTTTCGAGGAGTTCCTGCACGGTTTCCACGAGATCGATGAGTACTTCGCCAACACCCCGTTCGAGAAGAACGTCGTGGTGCTGCTCGGTATGCTGAACGTCTGGTACCGCAACTTCTTCAAGGTTGCTTCCCACGCCGTGCTGCCGTACGACCAGTACCTGCACCGCTTCCCGGCCTACCTGCAGCAGCTGACCATGGAGTCCAACGGCAAGTCCGTGCGTTGGGACGGCACCCCCGTCACCACCGAGACCGGCGAGATCTTCTGGGGCGAGCCCGGCACCAACGGCCAGCACGCCTTCTACCAGCTGATTCACCAGGGCACCCAGCTCATTCCGGCCGACTTCATCGCGTTCGTCAACACCCCGAACCCGACCAAGGACGGCGACCAGGACGTGCACGAGCTGTTCCTGGGCAACTACTTCGCTCAGACCAAGGCTCTGGCATTCGGCAAGACCGCTGACGAAGTTCGCGCCGAGGGTACTCCGGAAGAGATCGTTCCGGCCCGCGTGTTCTCCGGCAACCGTCCGACCACCTCCATCTTCGGTGTGGCTCTGACCCCGTTCGCAGTCGGCGAGCTCATCGCCCTGTACGAGCACATCACCTTCGTGGAAGGCACCGTCTGGGGCCTCGACTCCTACGACCAGTGGGGCGTCGAGCTCGGCAAGCAGCTTGCCAAGCAGATCACTCCGGCCATCTCCCAGGACGACGACGCCCTCGCCGCCCAGGACGCCTCCACCCAGAGCCTGATCAAGTTCTACCGCAAGAACCGTGAGTTCTGATTTCGCTGCGCTTCATCAGAACTCACGGTTCTTGCGACCGCAGCTGTGCTGTTTGGTGGGCAGTCTAGCGACTGCCCACGTCGCGAATTCTGATTCGCTTTGCTCGGTCAGAATTCGTGATTCGCGCGACCGCAGCTGTGCTGTCTGGTGAATGGTCTGGCGACCATTCACGGCGCGAGTTCTGATTCGTTCCTCTGGCTCCCCTCGGGTGAGAGGAGCTGTCAGTGTAGCTGACTGAGGGAGTCTCTCTCACGACTAGTGCCCGACATCTTCGGATGCCGGGCACTTTGCATATACGGATTGCTGTCAGTCAGATGAGTCGAACATGGTCATATTCCGCTTCGGCATCTGTTTGCAGACATAAAGGCACTATCTAGCCAACTCACGTGGCTGATTCGCTTATTCGCCCTTATTCGCCTCATCCAGGCTCAGCAGATCGTCATCGGCATCGTAATCGAACAACTCGCCGTAACGGCCCCACTCCACGGCGATGGCGAACTGCTGATGCGCCTCGTCGTTGGAGTAACGGGCGCGCAGCAGGTCCAGCATGAGCTCGCCGCGGAGCTTGCCTTCCGCAGATTTCCGCAGTGCATGCTCAATGTTGCGCACCAGCGGCGCGTGTTCCATCGCCAGTGAGGCGAACACCTGCTTGGCGCGCAGAATGTCCGCCTTATGCCAGGCGTCGCCCGCCTCGGTGATCTGCACATGGCCGTCGCGTACCACGATGACGCGCAGCATCGTACCGGCATCCACCAGCGGGAACAGGTCGTCCACCTCGAACGAAAGAGCCGAGGCCAAATCTGCCAAGTCGATGCCGTGAGGATGCTCGGCAACCACATCCAGCAGACCGGCAAGCCCGCCCGGCGTGGCGTTGGGCAGCGGATGCTCCTTGATTCTCTCGATGGTCTTGGCGGGCTGAAGGTCTGATGCGTCCGTGACAGGTGCGTTCGTGAGCGATGCCGATGGCGATAGAGCCTCGGCTTGTTGCGTAGGCTGCGAGGCCTGTCCGGTCAAAATCGCGTACAGTCGGTCCACCATCGCCTCGAATTCGACACTGTGACGGTCGCGCGGGCGCTGCAGATCAACCCGCACATCGGCAATCAGATGCCCCGGGTGCGAGCCCAACACCACCACTCGGTCGGCCATCTCCACGGCTTCCTCGATGTTATGCGTGACCATAAGCACCGACTTGATGCTGCGCTGTTCGCTCGACCACAGCTTGAGCACTTCCTGACGCAGGTTTTCGGCGGTCAGCACGTCTAGGGCGGAGAACGGCTCATCCATGAACAGCGCGTCCGGCCGCAGCACCAAGGCGCGTGCAATGCCCACGCGCTGCCTCATGCCGCCAGACAGTTCCTTCGGATACGCCGATTCGAAGCCGTCCAGGCCGATCATGTCGATGGCATCCAGAGCCAGTTTGGTGCGTTCCGCACGTGGTACGCCGCGCGCCTTCAGACCGAGTTCCACATTGTCTTGCACGGTGAGCCACGGCATCAGCGCGAAGGTCTGGAACACGAGTGCGATGCCGGGATTCGGACCGGTCAGGGCCTCGCCGCGATACTTGACCGTGCCGCTGGTCGGCTTGACCAGTCCGGCCAGCGCACGCAGGAATGTGGACTTGCCGGCACCCGAACGGCCCAGAATGGCCACGATCTCGCCCTCGTACAGGTTGAACGAGATGTTGTCCAACACGGTGAGTTCGGTGCCGTTGTCGGCCGTGAAGCGTTGGCCGACGTGCTGGGCTTCGATGATGGTGTTCTGCGGGGTCACCGCCCGCAGCGAACGAATGGTTTCCATTGCAACAGTCATATTATTCTCCTTAAGTCTTTAGTTCAGTGTGAAACGGCGCTCGGCCATGCGCTGCAGCGGGTTCCAGAACAGGCGGTTGACGGCCACCACGAACACGCTCATCACGGCCACGCCGATGATGGTCCTCACGGTGTTGCCGTTTTCGGTGGCCTCGGCGATATACGCGCCCAAGCCGGAGGCGGTCAGCGTATGTCGCCCATAACTTACGATTTCCGAGACAATTGAGGCATTCCACGCCCCACCGGCCGCCGTAATGCCGCCCGTGACCCACGAGCCGAATACCGCCGGCAAAATCAAATCGCGCCACCGCTGCCAGCGCCCCAGCTGGAAGCTGCGCGTCATCTCACGCAGATCGTCGGGAATCTGGCTGGCCCCGGCGATCACATTGAACAGGATGTACCACTGTGTGCCCAACGCCATCAGCAGAATACTGCCCCAGTTGATATCCACGCTGCATGCCACGAACCAGAGCGTGACGAACGGGAACGTGAAGTTCGAGGGGAAGCTGGCCAGCACCTGCACAATCGGCTGCATAAACCGCGAAACGCGCGGATTCATGCCGATCATCGCGCCAATCGGCACCCAAATCACCGAGCAGGCGAGCGTGAGCAGCGCCACGCGCAGGAACGTCACCATGCCCAACACGAACGCCTGCCCGAGCTCGCCGAATCCCGCATCGCGATGAATCACCAGCATAAGCTGCACCAGTCCGAACGCACACGCTGCCAACACCAGTACTGTGAATACCACGTCAAGCGCGCGGCTGCGTGCGGACTTCACGTCCGCCGCCCAACGTCCACCGGTCCGACCCAACGGGCGGGTCAGCGTGTCGAACAGGTCGCCGAGAGGCCTGAACAGCCAAGCCACCATCTCATCGATATGTGACTGACGAATGATGGTCAGCACCACACTGGTCTTGCGCGCCGCCGACTCGCTTTGCGTAATGCGGAACTTCTCCGCCCACGCGGTCAGCGGCTTCCACAGCAGTACGTCGATAAGCAGCACCACCAGCACCATCGTCACGATGGCCCAGCAGATGGCCGCGAGATTCTCCTCGGCCGCCGCCTGTGCCACGAAGCTGCCGATGCCGGGCAACGCATAGGTGCGATTGTTCACCGAGATCATCTCGGAGGCGGTCAGGAAGAACCATCCGCCGCCCACGCTCATCATGCAGTTCCACAGCAGCGGAATCATCGCGTTCGGCACGTCCAGTGTCCAGAATCGTTGCCAGCGTGTGAGCTGTAGTGAGCGGGCCGCCTCGTCGAGTTCAGTTGGTTCGCTGGTCAGGGACCGGGTGAACGAGAACGCCATGTTCCAGGCCTGACTGGTGAAGATTGCGAAAATCGACGCGGCCTCCACGCCCAGCATCGAGCCGGGGAACAGCACCATCCAGATGGTGATGGTGGCCGAAAGAAAGCCCAGAATCGGTACCGACTGCAGAATATCCAACAGAGGAATCAGCACGCGGCTCAGGCGGCGGCAGCGCGCGGCCGCCGTGCCGTAGATGAACGTGAACACCAATGAGAAGAACAGTGCCACGAACATGCGGAACACCGAGCGCAGCGCGTAATACGGCAGGTCGGCGAGATTCGTACTGACTTGTGATGGCACGCCTTTCGGGCCGATCGGTTCGCCGATCGCCGGCAGAATCCAAGCGATCAGACCGAACAGCGCCAGAATACCGGCCACGACCAGTACGTCGGAGGCCAGACGCACGGCGAATGGCTGGCGGTCGGACGCGGCGGTGGAAGGGTTGCGCGTCGACGCATTTGGACGCGCGTCGACGCGATTGAATGAAAACATGGTCATGAAAAGACCTCCCTATGCATAGGAAAGACGAATTATGCAAGGGTTATCCGGGGAGCCAAGGAACACTACAGGCGAGAGCCCGACTTCCGGATAACGGAATATAAGAAAGCATGGTCATCACCACCGCAACTATGACTGTTGCCGGCGGCGGAACTACTGGAATAATCACCGTCCATCGGACTCTCACCTCCTTCAAGCCGTGCGCTGAAACGCTAAATCAATACCATCGTCGGTATCCATGCGACCAGCAGGAGGGGCGGAAGGTATTCGAATCCGCCGATTCGAGCCATCGTTCAAGCTTCAGCATCGCAGGGCGGTGGAATTGCGTTAGTTCATGCCTTGATCCGACAAGAACTGCTGACCTGCGTGCAGTGTCTCCACTGTTAGCGGCAGCAACCCATATCCCTGCGGTAGCCTCGCATACCGACGCTCCCAAGATAAAGCCCGCCCGCAGGTCTGTCAACTACGTCGCAGTGCCTTGGTGTTGGAATGCCATCCGGCAGCCATTCTGTCCGCAATAATCCGTACAATTGACGATTGCTGTGTCGAGAAGTGGGCCGCCGCATAAGCCCGCGTTTCCGTGGGTCCAGTCCGAACGGCCGCAAGGCCTGACTTTCGGCGGATCGGCAGGCTTCCCAAGGGCAAACCCGAGGGATAACGAGAACAGGCCAACGCACGTGATACGCAATCGCGTGGATGGCCCCAGATCTGTGGCTGATATGCGGCAGCACTGAAGGAAAACAATGGTTAACGCTGTTGAGGCTTTTGACGCCAAGCACATGAAGCCGGCCGAGGAAATCCCGGCCTTCCGTCCCGGCGACACCGTCGACGTGAACGTGAAGATCCAGGAAGGCAACAACTCCCGTATCCAGACCTTCACCGGCGTGGTGATCGCTCGTAAGGGCGCTGGCGTGCGTGAGACCTTCGTGGTCCGCAAGATCAGCTTCGGCACTGGTGTGGAGCGTCGCTTCCCGGTGCACTCCCCGTCCATCGACTCCATCAAGCTCGTGCGTAAGGGCCGTGTGCGCCGCGCCAAGCTGTACTACCTGCGCGCTCTGCGCGGTAAGGCCGCTCGTATTGCCGAGCGCCGCGACAACTCCGCTAAGTGAGTCGATTCGCGGGTGCAATCGTGAGCCTGATGATGCAGGTGCGCGAATAAACCGTGAAATTCAGCCCGGAACCGTTTCGGTTTCGGGCTGTTTTCGTGTTTTCCACGTATGATGGACGGGCGCCGGCACCCCTCATATCCGGCAGCATGAATCGCGAGGAGATGGTATGCAGGACGATCAGGATAACGCCGAATTCCCGATTTCCGACAATCCGGAGAGCAATCAGACCTCGTATGATGACGAGGCCGATGCCCGCGATTCCCGTACGTTCCAAGTCGCCGACCACGGCATCGCCCTGTCCCCGGTTCCCCCGGCACCGGCGCGCCCGGCGCACGCCGCTTCTTCCGCTGGCGCGGGTGCGGCCGCTGGTGCGAATGCCGCGGCAGCATCATCGATGGATGATGACCACTTCACCCTACGCGACTTTTTCCTGTGGTGCGGCGTCCCCGTGCTTATCGTGCTGCTGATTCGCATTTTCGCCGTCGGCTTTTATGAGATTCCTTCGCGCTCGATGATGGACACCATGGTGCCCGGCGATCGCGTGGTCACCAGCAAGCTGACTCCCAAGATCTTCGATCTGCAGCGCGGCGACGTCGTGGTATTCAAAGATCCCAACAACTGGTTGAACGAGGAGCAGAGCAGCGCTCCCGGTGGTGGTTACCTTATCAAGCGACTGATCGGCCTGCCCGGTGACGTGGTCGAATGCAAGGGCGCGGGCCAGCCGGTGACCATCAACGGCGTGGCCATCAATGAGACCTCCTACATTCGCCCCGGCGTGGACCCGAGCGCCTTCCCGTTCTCGGTAACCGTGACCGAGGGCCACGTGTTCGTCATGGGCGACAATCGCGCCAATTCCGCCGACTCCCGCTATCATCAGGATGACGGCGATCGCGGCTTGGTTCCCATCTCCGATGTGGTCGGAGTCGGAATCGCGAAATACTGGCCGCTTGACCGGCTTGGTGCGATTGATGACCACCACGAAGTCTTCAAGGACGTGCCTGACGCTTCCGGCTCGAATTCCTGAGTCTTTTTTGAACCGTGTGAGTCTTTGAACTGGTTGAGTTCCGGACCGTCTGAATCCTGAGCCATTTGAACCTGGACCGTCTGAATCCTAACCATTGTGGACGATGGGAGCCGCGCATGATTACCCCGACACTTGACTTGGAACGCAGCCTTGCGGCCCAGGGCTATGACCTTATTACTGGATTCGATGAAGTCGGCCGCGGCGCGCTCGCCGGCCCGGTGATGGTCGGGTGCGCCGCCATTTGGGCCCGTGATCTGGCGCCGCTTGACGGCGATGATTCCGCCGAACTGTCCGGGCGGACCTACCTCGGCGTACCGGACGGCGTGGCCGACTCCAAAATGCTCACCGAACATAGGCGCGAGGCGATTTTCGACGAACTGCGCGACTGGTGCGCGGCCTACGCCGTAGGCCAGGCCAGCAACACCGAGATCGACGAATGGGGCATCACCTACGCGCTTGGCGTGGCCGCCCTGCGCGCGCTCAGCCAAGTCGAACGCGAACTTGGCTTACGGCTTGGAGGGGAATCGACGATAAAAAAGGCTTCGAGGGAGTCTGCGGGGGAGATTGTGGAAGGTCGTCCGGGAGGCTCCGTAGGGGAATCCATTGGAAATTGTGGGGGAAGCGTTCGCGCCCTGCCCAAAGTCGCCGGAATTCTCGACGGGCCGAGCGATTACATCACCAAGGCGCTCAACACGTTCGACGCGCCGGACGTGCCGATTCCAGCCGATATAACGACCAAAGTCAAAGGCGACCAGCATTGCGCCACCGTCGCCACCGCGGCGGTCATCGCCAAAGTGACCCGAGACCGGCTGATGGTCGACCTCGCGCAAAGCAACTCACGTTACGCCGCCTACGAATGGGCTCATAACAAGGGCTATGGTTCCGCCGCACACCGTACCGCCATCGCCGAGCACGGGCCGACTCCGCTTCATCGTGTCTCATGGCACCTGACCTGAGCCGCGTGCGACACGACGGTGTGAGCGCTAACGCAAAACTGTTGTGGACGCGCTAAAGTCAGTATTGATTAAGGTACAAGACTGGCCGTGCATGGATGCCGGCCGCCAACGGGGAGGTTAGGCAATATGGTGACCAGCCGCAAGCCAAGCAAACGTCCGTCCATGTTCGAAGTGGCCAAGCTCGCCGGAGTCAGCCACCAAACCGTCTCCCGTGTGATCAATGACTCGCCGGACGTTTCCGACGCCACCCGTGCGCGAGTCCAGGCCGCCATTGACCAACTCGGCTACCGCCCCTCCAACTCCGCGCGCGCACTGGCTTCCCGCCGTTCGCGCACCATAGGGCTGATCGCCGGAGGCCTCAAATTCTTCGGCCCGATTTCCTCCATCTCCTCCATCGAATCCATGGCCCGCGAACACGGTCTGTTCATGAGCGTGATGATGGTCCACGAGGCCTTGTGCACGCAGGCCGACTTCGACAACCTGTGCGACACCTTCAACGAGCAGAACGTCGACGCCTTCATCTTCCTGACCCCGACCGACGTGATGTTCGCCGCCGCCTGCCGTACGCGAGTCACTCAGCCGCGCGTCATCGTCACCGCCACCCACGGCCAAATGACCGTGCGTGAGGGATTGGGCCTTATCTCCACCGAAAACAAGCGTCGCACTGCACTGGTCGGTATCGACCAGTGGGGTGCAATGGCCAAAGTGGTGGCCTTGCTGGGCGAATACGGGCACAAATCGGCTCTGTATTTTGCCGGTCCCAACGAATGGCGCGACGCCCACACCCGACTGGATGCGTGGCGCAAGCTCGCCGCCTCCCGATCCATCGATTCGCAGATCGTGCGCTGCCATACGTGGGATGCCTCTGAGGCATATGCGCACATGAATCATCTCATTGATGAGTATGGGCGTCGAGGCGCGGCGTTGCCCACCGCGGTCGTCGCCGCGAACGACAATCAGGCCGTTGGCATCATGCGCGCGTTGCATGAGCATGGGCTTCGGATTCCGCAAGACATCAGCGTGGTCGGATTCGACGACATGTCTGGCGTGGATAACATGTACCCACCGCTGACCACCGTGCATCCCGATTTCGAGGGGCTCGGCGTGGCCGCCATGCGCGAGACGCTGCGCTTGCTGGGGGAGGGCGGCGAGCCGACCTTCCTGACCACCCAGCACGGCATGGGGCTGATTCCCGCCGAGGTGCGTGTTCGGCGGTCCTTGGGGCCGGCTCCTCGGCGGTAAATTGGCGCTGTTATCAAACCATTATGATGCGTGACACGGTATAAGTTGTGTCGAATGCAGGTTATCGGTACAATGTTTTTTGGAAATTGTGAGCGCTAACATCCTCTCCAAGGAAGGGGATAACAACGCCGGCGCTCCAAGGCAAAGGAAAGATATGGCAGCAACCGACAACGCGGCCGAGCAGGTCGCCCACAGCGCCGAGAAGATTCGCGCTGGCAAGACCACGCTGGGCATCGAATTCGGCTCCACCCGCATCAAGGCCGTCCTCATCGACGACAACTTCCAGACCATCGCCTCCGGCGACTACAGCTGGGCCTCCCACTTGGAGGATGGTCTGTGGAGCTACACCACCGAGGAGATTTGGGGCGGT
The DNA here is from genome assembly GCF_041900695.1 of Bifidobacterium sp. 2450. Lineage (NCBI taxonomy): Bacteria > Bacillati > Actinomycetota > Actinomycetes > Bifidobacteriales > Bifidobacteriaceae > Bifidobacterium > Bifidobacterium sp. 2450. Next base: position 39,307 of record NZ_JBHEEA010000005.1, on the reverse strand, counting down.
TTGCAGTCCGCTTACGCCTCCATGGCCAACGACGTCGAAACCGCCTATGGCGAGAAGCTCACGCACATCGGCCACATCGGCTTCTCCGCCATGATGCACGGTTACCTCGCATTCGACGAGGCCGGCGAACTGCTGGTGCCGTTCCGCACCTGGCAGAACACCAACACCTCCGAGGCTCACAAGAAGCTCTCCGAGCTGTTCCAGTACAACATCCCCGAGCGTTGGTCCATCGCTCACCTGTACCAGGCCGTGCTCAACAAGGAAGAGCACGTCTCCAAGGTGGCTTACTTCACCACACTCGCCGGTTACGTGCACTGGAAGCTCACCGGTAAGAAGGTCCTCGGCGTGGGCGATGCCTCCGGCATGTTCCCGATTGACCCGACCACTCACACTTACGAAACCGCATTCATCGAGAAGTTCGACGCTCTGCCTGAGGTCGCAGCCCAGCCGTGGAAGCTGGAGAATCTGCTTCCTGAGCCGCTCGTGGCCGGCACTCCGGCTGGCGAGCTGACCGAGGAAGGCGCCAAGCTGCTCGATCCGTCCGGTACCCTGAAGCCCGGCATCGTGCTCGCCCCGCCTGAGGGCGACGCCGGTACTGGCATGGTAGCCACCAACTCCGTGCGCGTACGCACTGGTAACGTCTCCGCCGGCACCTCCATCTTCGCCATGGTGGTTCTGGAGCACAAGCTCAAGGCCCTCCACCCTGAGGTTGACTTGGTCACCACCCCGGCCGGCGATCTGGCCGGTATGAGCCACGCCAACAACTTCACCTCCGACCTCAACGCTTGGGTCGGCCTGTTCGGCCAGTTCGCCAAGGCCATCGGCCAGCCGGTTGACGCCGGTATGCTGTACGGCACCCTGTTCCGCGCGGCCATCGCCGACGACGTGGACGCCAACTGTGGCGGCCTGCTGAACTACCCGTTCCGTTCCGGCGAATTCCTGGCCGGTCTGCCTGAAGGTCGCCCGCTGTTCGCCCGCAGCCCCGAAGCCAACATGACCCTCGGCAACTTCATGCGCGCCCAGCTGTTCTCCGCGTTCTCCCCGGTCAAGATCGGCATGGACGTGATGACCAAGCAGGAGCGCGTGCAGGTCGACTCTCTCGTGGGCCACGGCGGCATCTTCACCACTCCGAAGGTGGCTCAGAAGATTCTCGCCGCTGCCTTCAACACCCCGATCAAGGTCATGTCCACCGCCGCCGAAGGTGGCGCCTGGGGTATGGCCGTGCTCGCCAACTACCTGTGGAACACCAACGAGGATCACAGCAACCTCGCTGACTTCCTTGACGGTTGCGTGTTCAAGGACGCCCAGTCCACCACTGAGAAGCCGGTGGCTTCCGATGTGGTTGGTTTCGAGGACTTCTTTGCCCGCTTCACCAAGGGCCTGCCCATCGAGCACGCCGCCATCGAAACCATCAACCTCGAAGATAAGTAAGCCTTTCTGACCTCCCTCTATTGAGGGAGGTCCTTGAGATTTTGAAAAAAACGTCCATCCGTCACAGTAGAAAGGGAAACCAATAATGGCAACTTTGGCTGATTACGGCCCCGAGGTTCGCGCCGAGGTCAAGCAGGTTCGTGAGGTCGTCTCCGACCTGCACCAGCAGCTGATCAAGTGGAACCTGGTCGTGTGGACCGCGGGCAACGTTTCCCAGCGTCTGCACACCGCCGACCTGTTCGTCATCAAGCCCTCCGGCCTGCGCTACGAGTACCTGACCCCGTCCTCCATGGTCGTGTGCGACCTCGACGGCAACGTGGTCGACGGTGCCGAAGCCCCGTCCTCGGACACCGCTTCCCACGCCTACATCTACCGCAACATGCCCGACGTCTACGGTGTCGTGCACACCCACTCCACCTACGCCACCGCTTGGGCTGCCACTGGTCAGAACATCCCGTGCGGCCTGACGATGATGGGCGACGAGTTCGGCGGCCCGGTGCCGGTCGGCCCGTTCCGTCTGATCGGCTCCGAGGCGATCGGCGAGGGTGTCGTCGAGACCCTCAAGAAGTACCCGAAGTCCCCGGCCGTCCTCATGCAGAACCACGGCCCCTTCACCATCGGCAAGGATGCTGAAGGCGCCGTCAAGGCCGCTGCCATGACCGAGGAAGTCGCTCACACCATGTGGGCCGCCCGTCAGCTCGGTGACATCATCGAGATCGACCAGGCCGACATCGATAAGCTCAACGACCGCTACCAGAACGTCTACGGTCAGCACTGATTTGATGGAGTGTCCGCCGCGTTACGGAAGGCTCGACGTACCTTCGTACGCCTTCGCCTTCCGCGCCTTGCGGACACACACATCAAATCAGCGCTGACTCCGCCAGCACGGTGGTGTCTTGGCTCCCCTCTCTGAGGGGAGCTGTCAGCGATAGCTGACTGAGGGGAGCCTCAGTCGACGAATGAAACTTAAATACAAACCTCATAAACAAAGAAGTAAAGGAAGTAACCCTATGGTTATGGAAAACCCCTTCGAGGGCAAGGAAATCTGGTTCGGCGTTGGTTCGCAGGACCTGTACGGCGAAGAAGCCCTGCGTCAGGTCGCCATTCACTCCGCTGAAATGGTCGACTACCTGAACAACACCGGCAAGATTCCGGCCAAGATCGTCCTCAAGCCCACCCTGAAGTCTTCCGACGGTGTCAAGGAGTTCATGGTCGAGGCTTCCGCCAACCCGAACGTCATCGGCGTCATCACCTGGTGCCACACCTTCTCCCCGGCCAAGATGTGGATTCGCGGCCTCGAAGTGCTGACCAAGCCGCTGCTGCAGCTGGCCACCCAGCACCACAAGGAAATCCCGTGGGAGACCATCGACATGGACTTCATGAACCTGAACCAGGCCGCCCACGGCGACCGTGAGTTCGGTTACATCGTCTCCCGCCTCGGCATCAAGCGCAAGGTTGTCGTCGGCCACTACACCGATCCTGAGGTCGCCGAGAAGGTCGGCACCTGGGCCCGCGCCTGCGCCGGCTGGGATGCCTCCAACAACATGAAGGTCATGCGCTGGGGCGACAACATGCGTAACGTCGCCGTCACCGAGGGCGATAAGACCGAGGCCGAGCGCGTGTTCGGCGCCTCCATCAACACTTGGGCCGTCAACGAGCTCGTCGCTGCGTACGACGCCGTCAAGGACGACCAGGTCAAGGAGATCATCGAGGACTACAAGGCCAAGTACGACGTCGACCCGGCTCTGCTGGACGCCAAGTACGACTCCCTGTTCATCGCCGCCAAGGAAGAGGCCGCGATGGTCAACATGATGCGCGCCAACGGCTGCACCGCCGGCGTCGACAACTTCGAGGACCTCGGCGCTCTGCCGCAGCTGCCGGGCGTTGGCCCGCAGCGCTTCCCGTCCGAGTACGGCTGGGGCTTCTCCGCTGAAGGCGACTGGAAGACCGCCGTCCTCGTGCGCATCGGCGCCGTCATGGGCTACGGCCTTGAGGGTGGCGCCTCCCTCATGGAGGACTACTCCTACAACTTCACCGAGGGCGACGAGCTCGACATGGGCTCCCACATGCTCGAGGTTTCCCCGTCCATCGGCACCATCGCCAAGCCGAAGCTGGAGATCCACCCGCTGGGCATCGGCGGCAAGGCCGACCCGGTCCGTCTGGTCTTCTCCGGCAAGCCCGCCAAGGACGCCGTCGTGGTCTCCATGTCCGACGTTCGCGAACGCTTCCGCCTGCTCATGGACGTCGTCGACGTCGTTGAGCCGCAGGGCTCCCTCAAGGAGCTTCCGTGCGCCCGCGCCGTCTGGGAGCCGAAGCCGAGCCTGAAGACCGCTGTTGAGTGCTGGATCACCGCCGGTGGTTCTCACCACACCTGCATGACCACCTCCGTTGGTCGTGAGGCTTGGGAAGACTTCGCACGCATCGCCGGTGTTGAGCTCGCCGTCATCGACGAGAACACCACCGCTCGCCAGTTCGAGAAGGAACTGGAGCTGTCCGAGATGTACCACCGTCTCAACAACCAGCACTGATTGGCGGAGCGTATACCGCCTTTCCTTAGGTTCGACGTACCTTCGTACGCCTTCGCCTTCGGACGGCGGTCTCCGCACGCGCCAATCAGCGCTGGCAAGCCAGCACCGATGACTAAATCAGTCTGCTGACTGCTACCGCTGAAAAAGGGGCTGTTCCGGGAAACCGGAGCAGCCCCTTTTGCTGTTATCGGCAACTCCCCACAAACGCATCAAAAATCGCCTGCGAGCGTGGATCTACCTTGTAGAGAAACTCGGGATGCCACTGCACGGCCCATAGGAAGTGGCTTGCCGGCCGCCACAGGGCCTCGATCACGCCGTCGGGCGCGACGGCCATGACCTCGAGTCCAGCAGCAGGCTCACGAACCGCCTGATGGTGATAGCTATTCACCGCAATCTCAGTCTGCCCCGCGAACAATGAAGCCAGGGGAGTGCCGGGCACCAAGGAAACGTTATGTCCGAACGCATCGTACGGCGGATTCATATGGTGTTCGATATCGCTCGGATGCTGGCTTGGCAGATCCTGCCACAACGTGCCGCGCAGCGCTGCATTGATGAACTGAATGCCACGGCAGATGCCCAGAATCGGCTTGTCCCAAGCCATTACAGCTGGCAGCAGAATCGATTCCATTCGGTCGCGCTCAGGAGAGAGCACCTCGCTACGGCCGGTGGCGGAGGCCGCTGCACCAACCATCGGTCCCACATCCGGCCCGCCCGTAAACAGAAACGCGTCAAACCGTTCGGCGCATTGCGCAAGAATGTCGGCGTCATCGGTCAGCGGCAACATGACGGGCGTACCGCCGGCCCGCATTATCGCCTCCATATATCCGGGCAGCATCCACAGACTATCGCGCCCGTAATCCATCAGCGGAGTCACCGCAATGAGCGGTCGATTCGTAGTCATGCCTGCCTCTTTTCGCCCAAGTGTTGTTTTCGTCGTTCTGCCGCAAATCGCTTGATTCAGTGGCCAATAATGCCGCCACTGTACCGAACCAATGTAACCGGTCGGCCAACATTATTTCGTCAGCCAGCCGCGACGAGATCGCACAATGTGCCAATGATGGGGGCATTCGGTGCGACCTTGTCAATGTTCGGACCATTGCACTTTTAGCGGGAAAGCATGCCCCGACCGCGCATCATGATGAACGAGTAAGGTTGACGGGGAGAGAGAATCACATGAACCAGGCATGCGTACGCAACGACACCATCGACGCGGGCAACCATCAAAGCCGGGCGCAATACCGGTCGTTCCTGCGATTTCTGACATCGCAGGAAAGCAACGTCATTTGGCTGTTGCTGGCCATCGCTTTTCTTCCGGTGGACGGCACCACGCTCGGCCTGTACGCGCCGTTCTGGTCGCCAATCAGTCCGGCGTTGTTCGCCGTGTACTGCCTATGCAATTGGCGGCAACTGCGCATCGCAGCCAACCGGTACCTGCCAATGTTCCTCCTACCGGTGGCCTGCATAATCCTGTCCATCCCGGGATGGCTGAAGTTCGGCATCCACCTCAACGCCGCGTTCATGAGCATCACCGGATTGCTGGGCGTGCTCGCCACTTTGGGTGCGATCGCCCTTGCGTTCGACATCAAACGCATTCCGTGGCGTACGCCATTGCGGATTCTCATCGCATCATACTGGGTTTCCTTCGGAGTGGGCGTCGTGCAATGGCTGGCCATCCGTCTGCACGCCAAACCGTTGACCGACTATTTCGCGCACCTCATGTACCGGCAATACATCAGCGACAACTCGGTGTGGGGCGGCGGCCGTCCGCAGTTCCTGTTCGCCGAGCCCAGCTATATCGGCATGCACCTGTTCGGCATACTGCTTCCGCTCATGTGGCTCATGCGCGGGCGCGACCGCATCTACGCCAAACGGCTGCGTGACCTCATCGTCACGTATGCCGTCGGCGCGGTGCTCATGCAAGCCGGCACCAGAATCGTCATCGATTCCGTCGTGGCGTTGCTGATCGCCCTTGTGGCGCGCACCGATTGGCATGACGGCGCACGCCGCGTCCGGGGCATGCTGCAGATTCTCGGCGCATGCGCACTGGGCCTGCTGGGTGTGCTGGCGGATTCCAGACTCTCCGCCATCGCGGAGAACGGGGCCGAGGGAGACGGCTCGTTCTTCGCGCGGATCTACCAAAGCCTCGATCCGATATGCGGATTGCTCACCCATCCGCGGACGCTGCTCACCGGTTATGGCGCGGGCAACATCATCAATGCGGTGTGGGCCGGCGCGGCCAAAGCCGGACGGCTGCTGGACGATCTTGGCATGAACGGCGGCGCGGCTACGGGATTCGCGGCCGGCGTGAACGCGGACACGGTGTGGACGATGTGCGCGTATACCAGCGTCATCGCCGAATACGGGCTGATCGGGCTGGCCATGCTGGTCGGAGCCTCGATGGTCTGCATGACGCGCGGGAGGACGGTATGCCGTGGCGGTGCGGATGGCGCATCGTCCGACGGGCTGGCGCACGGTGTTTGTGTCACCGACGTTGCCGACGTTGCTGATGTTGCCGGGGGGGGGTAATAGTGGTGATGGCGTTGCCGGCGCGGGTTCGGGCGAATCCGGCGTTTGGCACAAGACCGTCATCTGCTGGCTCGTCCTGGTCGCATACCTGTACATCCAATGCGAGAACTATGCGTTCGCCGCTCTGCCGCTCCTCGTGTTCGCCGCCTCGAAGGTGAGGCGCGAGCGCTGATTCCTCGCGGGCCGACGCATCGACGCGGCCCGAGATGGACCAAAATCCAGAATAACCGACATTCGCCGCTGTTCCGTTTTTCGCCCAAGGCGTATCTCTCCCCGTATCTTGAGGTGCATCATGTATTGTCGCGGCTAACTAACCGGCGAAACGCGGCGTGTTTCGCATTTTGGGTGAAAAGCCCAAGGCCCACAGGAGGTATTGATGACGTTCGTTGCACGGTCGGTGCGCTATGTGCTCAGAAAACGAGTGCGAACTATAGCGCTCCTCATAATACTGACCATCATAACGGCGAGCATGCTATCCACGATCGCGGTTTCTCGGGCAGCTCAACAGGCCGCCGGACGAATCGAGAAGGAAGCGGTCGGTGGATTCGTGCTGTCCAGCAACCTGCAGGGCAGCATGCTCACGCCTCGCGGAGGCGGCATGGTACGTCCCGCCGACGTGCGCAGGATCGTCCAACTGCCCGGGGTCGATTCGTATATGGTCCGTCAGAACGCCACCGCCGATCTCGTGGGGGCGAATGTGGCGAAGGTCCCCGGCGGCGATGATTACGATGCGACCAAGGAGCAGCAGTTTGGCAACGCCGCCAACGTCATAGGCACGAATGATTCGTCGAAACTCAACGTGTTCACGTCGCGCACGCTCGGCATGGCCGAAGGACGACATCTGAAGGCCTCCGACAAGTACACGTCGATGATCCATGAGGATCTCGCCAAAGCCAACGGGCTCAAAGTCGGAGACACGCTCACGCTCAAGGCCAACGCCTATGACGCCGACAACGAATCACATTCGACGGCGACCGTCAAGACCACCATCGTGGGCATATTCAAGGGCGACAGCGCTAGAAAGGTATCCAGCCGAGCGGAACTCACCGCCAACACCATCTACACCGATCTGGATACCACACGCGACCTGTACCAGTACAAGGACGGCAAGGAAATATACCAGGACGCCACCTTCGTGCTGTCCAAGGGCGTTGACGTGGAGAAGACCATGGATGCCGCGAGGAAACTCCCGGTGGATTGGGACAACTATCAGATCACACGCAACGACCAGTATTCATCGAGCATGCTGCATGCCGCCCGCGGCGTGCGCTCCATGATGCGCGGCGCCCTGATCGGCGTGACCGTCTCGGCCGTGCTCGTGCTCAGTCTCATGCTGCTGCTGTGGATGAACGACCGCCGTCAGGAGATGGGCATACTGGTGTCCCTTGGCGTCGGCAAGCCCTCCTTGGTCGCCCAATACCTCGCCGAGATGATGCTGATCGGTCTGCCGTCCCTTGCCCTCGGCTGGCTGTGCGCGCAGGGAATGGCCCAATGGCTCGGCGCCACGGCGCTCCATTCCGTGAACGCCTCCGCGGCGAAGGAGCTGAGCAGCATGGGGCAGGTCGGCGGCGATCTTGAATCCAGCATGTCGGTGCGCACCCTGGATTCGCTCACGGTGTCGGTCGGCGGGACCGCCATGCTGTACGTGGCGCTCGGATTGTTGGCGGTGATGCTGGTGTGCGTCGCGGTGGCGTGCATGCCGATGCTGCGCAAATCGCCGCGAGACCTGTCGGAGATTCGATGATGAACATGAATGTGTGGAAGCGTGCCACGTTGGCGATTGTACGCAAGCCGGTACGCAGCGGCATCATCGGTCTGCTGATGCTGATGGTCTTCACGAGCCTGGTGGCGCAGGTCGGAGTCTCGACGGCCCTGCGTACCATGTCCGACGGCATCGGCGCGGGCATGGGCATAGGGTTTACCGTCAGCGCCGGCGAGAATCCCATCAGCGCCGAGGAGGCGAGCCGGTTCTCGCGTATCCCCGGTGTGACGAAGACCGCCTATGCGACGAAGACCTTGGCGCAGGTGGATGGCGCGCGCCCGGTCATGCCTCGGCAGGGCCCCCGATTGGACTCCGATCTGGCCATGCAGGTCAGCGTGCTGGGCACCACCGATTCCTCATTGTCCGAGGAATTCCAGAGCGGCCTGTACCGCCTGGAGCAGGGCCGCCATATCTCGGGCGACGGTGACAATGTGCTGGTCCACCGCGACTTCGCGCTGCAGAACGGCCTATCGGTCGGCTCGACATTCCGTCTCCGGCAGGAGGGACGCAACGCCACGGTGCGTGTGGGCGGGATCTTCTCCGGCAACGTGCAGGCCCAAAGCCCCCTGCCCTCGGACACTTCCGAGAACCTCATCTATTCGGGTAGGCGAGTGGCTTCCGCTCTGACCGGAAACGACCGGATCGACATGATCCGATGCCTGTCGGATAATCCGCAGGACCTGTCCGCGGCTGTTGGACGGGCCAAGACCATGGCCGGCGGCAAGTGCGACGTCACCGACGATTCGGCCCGGCTCTCCGGCGTCCTGCAATCCGTGCAGACGGTGCGTGATCTGGTGCGCATGGTGCTGCTGTCCGTCTGCCTCGCGGACGTACTGGTGCTGGCGATGGCGCTGGTCTTCTGGATTCGCTCACGCATCCATGAGATAGGCACGCTTCTGGCCCTCGGCATCGACAAGATGCGGATCGTTGCACAACTCGCCATCGAAACCGGACTCATGGCGGCAGTCGCCGCCCTGTGTTCGCTGGGCACCGGCGCCATGCTGTCGGGATACGTGTCTTCCCGACTGTTGCGCGATTCAGGCGTCGCGCCGTTGGAATCGTTGCACGTGGAGGCCTTGCCGCCTGAGCAGACGATGCTCATCCTGCTGCTCGGATGCGCGGTCATCGCCGTGGCCCTTGCCGTGTCATGCGCCGCCGTGCTGTTCAAATCCCCGAAATCCATTCTTTCCTCTATGCGTTAGGAGTCACTAATTATGTCTAACTGTCTGCAACTGGACCATGTCGATTACGCCTACGGCGCGGCGAAGATCCTTGTTCTCTCGGATGTCAGCGCGGATTTCGAATCCGGGAAGATGTATGCGATCACCGGCCCGTCCGGCGCCGGCAAGAGCACGCTGCTGTCGCTGCTGGCCGGTCTGGACGCCCCCTCCCGGGGAGTGGTCCGCTTCGAAGGGGAGGACATCGCCGCATCGGGCTATGCGAAGCACCGTCGGGAGCACGTGTCCCTGGTGTTCCAGGACCATAACCTGATTGACTACCTCACCCCCGAAGAGAACCTGCGGCTGGTCAGCACCAAGGCCGATATGAAGATCCTCGAGGAACTGGGTTTGAGCCGTGAGGAATCCAAGCGCAACATCATGCACCTGTCGGGCGGCCAGCGTCAACGGGTGGCGGTCGGCCGCGCGCTGGTCGCCCCGGGCCGCGCGATCCTCGCGGACGAGCCGACGGGCAGCCTCGACCCGGAGATGACCGACGAGGTGATTCATCTGCTGCAGCACGCCGCCCATCAGCTCGGCAAATGCGTGATCGTGGTGACGCATTCCAAGCGCGTCGCCGATTCCGCCGATGTCGTGCTGCGTCTCAGGAGCAAGAAACTGACCCGGGCGTGACCCACCTGGGCCGGGCGGCACCCATACACCGCTTCGGCATTTCGGCACCCCGGCGACCGGGCACTCCGGTATCCCGGCCCTTCGGCATTCTGGCACCCCCGCGCTCCGGCACCCCGGCGACCCACTCGCGTTGCCGGGGTGCCGTATTCGTTCTGCGCCATAATGTGCGTGATAATGGAACCATGCCAGTGATGAATGATGAAGTGCCCGGCGAGGTTGAACCGCACCCCGATTGTTGGACTGGAGTAATCCAGATTCGATGATCGGAGGTGCGGTTCAAAAGGCCCTTTCTTTGTGTCGGATTACGAACCGTGCGTCTCACCGCTTGCCGTTGTAGATCTCGTTGTCGATCACATCGGCGAACACGCGGTTGACGGCCGGGCGCACTACCTTCAGCGACGGCGTCAGGCACTTGTTCTCCTGCGTGAATTGCGTGTCCAGCACGGCGAACTTGCGCACGGATTCGGCACGCGAGACCGTCGCGTTCGCCTTGTCCACGTACTGCTGGATCTCCTCGCGCGCCGCGGCGTTCGTGGCGAGCCGGTCGACCGGCGTCTCCGTGGACAGGCCGTGCGCGGGCAGCCAAATGGCCAGCGACTCCGGGTCAAGCGTCACCAGCGCGCCGATGAACGGGCGCTGGTCGCCCACCACCACGCAGTGCTCCACGATCGGGCACTTGGCGATCTCCTCCTCCAGTGGGATGGGGGAGACGTTCTTGCCGCCGGCGGTAATAATAATGTCCTTGATACGGCCGGTGATGATGATGTGGCCGGCGTCATCGATCTCGGCCAAGTCGCCGGTCCTGAGCCAGCCGTCGGCGGTGAATGCCTCGGCCGTCTTCTCCGGCAGATTGTGGTAGCCGCGGAACACGTTCGGGCCCTTGACCTGCAGTTCGCCTTCGTCGGAAATGCGAATCGAGGAGCCGGGCGCGGGCTGGCCTACGGTGCCGATCACATTGTCGGTCACGCGCGTGGCGGCGAACGGGGCGGCGGTTTCGGTCATGCCGTAACCCTGAATCATCGGCAGACCGATGCCGTTGTAGAAATGCGCCAGATCGAGCGACAGCGGTGCGCCGCCGCAGGCCACGTACTTGATCTTCGGGCCCAGAGCACCGCGCACCGTGCGGTAGACGAGCGTTTCGTACTTGGCGCGCTCGGCGATTTCGGCAAATGTGTGCTGCTCGCCGGCCTGCTCCTTGCGGCTCCAGACGCGCGCGGCCTCGGCGGCTTTGACAAACAGGCGGCCCTTCCAGCCGGCACCGGCCTTATGCGAGGCGGCGTTGTACACCTTCTCGAACACGCGCGGCACGCCCAGCAGGTAGGTCGGTTCAAACGAACGCAGGTCCGGCAGCAGGGTTTTGGTGTCCGGCAGATAACCGACCACGCCGTCATCGGAGGCGATGGAGGCGTACTGGATGAATCGTGCGAAGCAGTGGGCCAGCGGCAGGAAGAGCAGCAGGCGCGGATGGTCGTCAAGCACCACTTCATGCAACGCCTGCGAGGCGGAGATGGTGATGGACACGAAGTTCTTGTGGGTCAGTTCGGCACCCTTCGGGTTACCGGTGGAGCCCGAGGTGTACACGATGGTGGCCAGGTCGTCCGTGCGCACGGTGGCCACGCGCTCGTTCAGTTCCTCGTCCGAAACGGCCACGCCTAGGCCTTCCAAAGCGTCCAGCGCGTTGCCCTCGATCATGAGAATCTGCTTCAAGGCGGGGCAGTGGTCCTTGACCGAGTCGAGCCGGTCGAAGCGATCGCGATTGTCGGCAAAGGCCAGCTTGACCGCCGAATCGTTCATGATGCGCTGGGCCTGCGGGGCAGAGTCGGTGTCATAGATCGGCACGCTTACCGCGCCCACCGCGGTCAGTGCGAAATCGAGAATGCCCCATTCTAGACGGGTGGAGGAAAAGATGGTCACCGCGTCGCCCTTGGCGATGCCGAGCGCGATCAGGCCCTTGGCGGCCGAGACCACGCGCTCGTGGAATTCGCCGGTGGTGACGTTCTGCCAGCGGCCGGGGCCGATTTTCTTGGCGGCGATTACCGTGTCCGCGCCGGTGCGGGCAAGGCGATCGGTAAGTAGGGAGTAGATGGTCTGGTTGTCGCGGATTTCGATGGATTCGCCAGGCGTGGTGTAGTGGTCAAGCATAAGCGGGCCGTGTCCTTACGTGCGTTGCGTGATGGCTGTTGACAAAATCGAGCCATTCTGACAAGTTAGGTTACGCTGGCGTAAGGTTGCGCGCGTTGTGGGCAATGGAGAAGTTGTCTGTCTGGTTTTGTGGATTGTATACAACGCCGTGTCTAACCGGTTTGCTCTACGGTTATGACACCGTGTCCATTTCGGGAGCCATCGACTTCCTGCAGGACAAGTACGCGCTGAGCCCGGCCCTGCAGGGTCTGGCCATCAGCTCCATCATCATCGGCGGCGTGATCGGCGCCGGCTTCTCCGGCTTCCTGTCCGATAAGTATGGCCGCCGCCGAAGCACTGGTCGCCGCGCAAAAGCAGCACTAGGCCGCGCTTGCTGCGTCTATTGGCGAATTGATCATATGGGTCGTCTGCGTGCAGACGACCCTTTTGCGTTCCGTCGGCTTCTGACACCGTAGAAACGTGCTTTCTCGGCTTCGAGGGGCTGATTTTGCCTTTATCCGGAAGTCTACTTCCACTTCGAGGGGCTGATGCCCAAGTAGACGCGACCCTAAAACGGCGGAATGACGTTGACGTGTAGCGTTTATACTTCCGATTACATGGATGAGGAGCCCCTCGAAGCGGAGATAGACTTCTGGCAAATGCGAAATCAGCCCCTTGAAACGGAAGTAGACCTCCGGCAAACGCAAAAACTAGCCTCCTCGAAACGGATAAATGCACGTATTGGGTGTAGTGGATGCTTCAGCCCCTGATATCGAAGCATATTTTTTCTGGTTGGCGCGTCTAGCATGCGCACTCCGCAATCGAAAATTCTGTGGCCTCTCTCACTTTAAAAGTCTGGCGTGTGCGAGGGCGTTCGCTTAAGGTGAATGGGATTGCGCGGAATGTGGAGCGCAGGTACACATGACGAGGGCACACCGCAACAACACGGCAAGGGGAAGCGAACCATGTTCGACAAACGACTGTTCCAATTGGCGCCTGGCTTGAAAAAACTCATAGCCGGCAAAGTGGCCCTGATGTGGGTAGGTCTGCTTGCCAACATTGGTTTTATGCTGTCGCTGGTAATGCTGCTGAACAGCTTGCTGACCGCTGTGGCACCGCCGCTGCTCCAATGCGGCGGCACTTCGCAAGGCGCGGCCTGCCCCGTGCCGTTGTCTGATCGGCACGGCGCGGGTGTGCTGCCCATGGCTGGCGACGTCATGATTTACGTGCTGCTTGCGCTGGTCTGTATAGCGGTCCGTTACACGGCCACCACGCACGCCACCCGTCTCGGCACCGAAGCCGCCGAACGAGTCAAACTGGCTTTGCGATCCAAGCTGTACCGCAAAATGGTGGCACTCGGCCCGTCCTACAAAACCCGCATCAAGACCTCGGATGTGGTGCAATCCGCCGGCGAAGGTGTTGAACAGATTCAAAGCTTCTTTGAACTGTTCCTGCCGCAGCTCTTCTATGCGATTCTTGCGCCAATCACCTTGTTCGTGGCCATTGCGCCGATTAACGTGCCCGCTGCTGCCGTCATGCTGGTCTGCGCGCCGCTCATCATCATCGTGACCGGCATCGTCTCCATGACCGCCGCCCGCGCCTTCAAGAAGTACTGGGTGCGCTACACCGATATGGGCGCCGCGTTCCTCGACAATCTCCAAGGCCTTGAGACCCTGAAAAACTTCGACGCCGACGAGCGCGCCGCCATCGAGATGGACAAGAAAGCCGAAGGCTTCCGCGTGATGACCATGCGGGTGTTGCAGATTCAGCTGCGCTCGCTGACCGCCATGGACATAGTGGCCTACGGCGGTGCTGCGGCCGGCATCGGTGTGGCGTTATGGCAATACGCGCATATTGGCGATGCTTTTGCCAATGGTGCGTCCGGCTGGTCGCCAATCGCACTGGCCTCACATCTGCCTGGTGTGCTTGCCTACGCGGCATACGGCCTGCACTATCTCATCCCGTTCGGGGTGGGCTACCCGCTGTCTCTTACCGGTCTGCTGTTCATTGTGCTGCTGTCCGCCGAATTCTTTATTCCCATGCGTCAGCTTGGCTCGTTCTTCCACGTGGCGATGAACGGCATGACCTCCACCAAGCGCATCTTCGCTCTGCTGGACACCCCGGAGCCCGAGCATGGCACGGCGACCCTGCCGGCCAACGATTCCGATTCCGCTGACGACGGTCTGACGGTCCGCTTCGACCACGTCGGCTATTCCTATGATGATGCCGGGCACGGCGACTCCAAGTCCGCATCCGCAAAGGCCGATAAGCAAGATGAAACCAGCCCCAATTCCGCCGTCGCTCCTGCGCTCACCAACATCACCTTCGCCGCACAGCCCGGTCAGTTCATCGCCATTGTTGGCATCTCCGGTTCCGGCAAGTCCACGGCCGCCTCGCTGCTCGCCGGTACACTGGCCGGTTACCGAGGTTCGCTCACGCTGAACGGCGTCGAGGTATCCGATTTGTCAGGCGAAACACTGGCCGGAGCCGTCACTGTGATTGGTACCAGCAGCCATCTGTTTGCGGGCGCATTGCGCGAGAATCTTCTGATGGCCTTGCCCGATGACGAGATTCCTGATTCGCCGGATTCCGCGGACTCCCGTCTGTGGTCCGCACTCGAGCAGGCGCGCATTGCCGACTTCGTGCACGCACAGCCGGACGGACTGGGCATGCCGATTGAGTCCGATGCCGCCAACCTGTCCGGCGGCCAGCGCCAGCGCATCGCCATCGCCCGCGCGCTCCTGCATGATTCGCCGGTATTTGTGTTCGATGAGGCGACCAGCAGCGTTGACATGGAATCCGAAGAGCTGATCCTGGATACAATTCGCGAATTGGCACAATCCCGCGGCAAGACGGTTATTATGATCACCCATCGCATGGCCAACGCCGAACACGCTGATCAAGTGGTGGTGCTCGAACACGGCAAGTCGGTTGAGAGGGGCGCCCATACCGAGCTGATGACGGCGGACGGCGTCTACGCCAAGCTGTTTACCACGCAGGCAAATATTGAGAACTTCGGAGAAGGCCATGCTCGGCGTGTGCTGCAGGTTGGTCCCCGCAAGCAGGAGCTGTCCGACGACAGTCGGACTGGGGGTGGCGCAGCGCGCGTAAGCGCAGAGGCGGGTATGACGGTTGACTGCCTGCAGTCAGCTTTGCCGACGGCTTCCGCTGGCGGGAGTGAGCAGGCCTCGGCTGAGACTCCGGCTGGTGTTGCAAATAGCGATTCGTCTTCCAAAATGAGCACATTCCAAGTGATCAGACGACTGCTTAAGGAAGCCCGACCGCTGGCAGGACTGATGGCAGCGGCCTCCACCGCCGGCACCATCGGCCATCTTTCGGCCACCTTCCTGCCCGTGTTCGGCATTATCGCGGCATTTGCACTTACCGGTAATCCGGTGTGGGGCATGGGTGTTGCGCCCGCCGTCATCATGATGATTATCTGTGCTCTTCTGCGTGGCATCACCCGATACATTGAACAATATCTGAACCACAATGTGGCATTCCATCTGCTCGCACTCTTCCGTTCCAAGGCGTTCGCCGCGTTGCGCAGACTGGCGCCGGCCAAGCTCGCGGGCAAAGGTAAGGGCAACCTTATCGCCATGCTGACCACCGATGCGGAACTGCTTGAGATCTTCTTTGCCCACACCATCAGTCCGGTGGCCATCGCGGTAACCTCCACCATCATCTACACGATTGTGGCCGCCACCCTAAGCCCATGGATGGCGCTGGCGTTGATTGCCGCCCACCTGGTTATCGGCATCCTTGTGCCGCGATTCTTTGCCACCGGCGTACGTAACCTTGGCCCTGCCATCCGTGGCGCTGCCGGAGAACTCGACAATGTGATGCTCGATGACATGCGCGGCCTGGACGAAATCATCCGATTTGGCCGCGGCGAGGAACGTGCGCAGGCCATCGAGGACCGTACCCATGCGTTGTGGAAGGATCACGCCAAACTCAGCAAGGTCGACGGCCGTTTCACCGGAATCAGCGGACTCTTGGTGGCTGTGCTCACAGCGGCTTCGATCGCCGTGGCTATTGCCTGTGCCGGCGCGAACCCGCAGAGCATTCCGGCTCTGATTGACGCCTTCGTGCTGTTCGCCAGCTCGTTCGGACCGACTTTGGCGCTCGCCGCCTTGCCCGCTAACCTGACTCAGACCTTCGCGTCCGCTAGCCGGCTGTTCGGACTGATGGACGAGGTGCCCGCTGTGACCGAGAACGGCACTGTTGTGCCGCAGGAGTATATGGGCATGCGTCTTGATGACGTCACCTTTGCATATGCGGGGGAGCACGAAGTCCTGTCCGACTTCTCGCTTGACGTGCCGCAGCATGGCGTGCTGGGTATCCAGGGGCCGTCCGGCCGGGGCAAGTCCACCATGCTCAAGCTGTTGCTGCGCTACTGGGATCCGCAGCGCGGTCAGGCGACGTTGTCCGGCACGCCGTTACCCGAGGTCGATGTGCATGCCCGCCGACGTATTCAGGCCATGATGAGTCAGGAAACCCACCTGTTTGATGGCTCTATCCGAGACAATCTGCTGATTGCTTTGCCTGAGTCCGAGGTTGAAGCTGCAAATGTTGCAGGCAATGGGGAAGTGGGTGCCAAGACCGTTGATTCCCGACGGCAGCAGTTGGCGGCGCAATCGGCAGAGGGCGATGCCGTTCAGGTGGCAGCAGCTGACGGTCTCGACGCTCGTTTGCGTCAGGCTCTCGCCAAGGCCTCCGTGCTTGATTTCATTGATTCCTTGCCCGATGGCCCTGATACTCAGGTAGGCGAGCTGGGCGACCGTCTATCCGAAGGTGAACGCCAGCGTATCGGTTTGACTCGTGTGTTCCTGCGCAATGCTGATCTGGTGCTTTTCGACGAGCCGACCAGCCGTTTGGATGCTTTGAACGAGGCTATTATTCTACGTTCCATTCACGCTATGGCCGTGGGTGAGCAGCATGCAGACAAGGAGCGCGGCGCGGCTGTGGTGCTGGTCTCCCACCGCGAATCCGCCATGCGCATTGCTGATGCGGTACTCAATCTGTAGCTGCCTGTAACTACGCGGGAATCACATCGCATTGCGTTACGTTACTGCGTTGCACTGCGGTTCCTCGCGGGTGGCGGCGATGCCATCTCCGGTCGTCATTGCGTTGCTGCGTTTGTGTTGCGATATGTGATGTGGCAACGCAGCAATGCGGCAATGCAATGTGATGTGGCAACGTGGCAACGTAGCGATGCAATAACGCGGCAACATGGCAATGCAGTAACGCAACGGAGCATTCACGCCTTGATCAAAGTGCCGATGATGAGCGCCTTCCGCAGCCCCGGGCGGAACAGGTCGTGAAATTCATGCGACATTTCGGTTTCGAGTTTGACCGATGCATGGATGTCGTCAGTGCGAAGGCGTGCCTGTTCGGTGCCGATGATGTGCTCGAGCACCGCGAATCCCTCTTCGGTCCTGCCGGCTTGAATGAGGAATCGTGGGCTTTCCGGTGCTCGCACCATGGAGAGCAGGAACGCGGCGGCCGGAATCGCACCCAGCCCCAGCATCCAACGCCAACCGGTGTTGACATCCCAGCTTCTGGAACCGTAGGAGGCGATGATGTAGTTGATGACATTGGTCAGGAAGATGCCGCATACCGCGAGGAGCTGATAGGAAAAGGCAAGCAGACCGCGGATATTGGCCGGCGCTTAAGGCCAGACCGAACGTATATTTGCCCGATCCGTGAGTACGTATGGTTGTTCCCAAGGGATTGCGCTGCTTGGAAGCAGCTTGAAACAGGCCCGCCATGTGCTCTTCCTCTCAATGCAGCTATGGGGGTGCCTGTTCATGCTAGTCAGATTCTTGTCATATGGCGTTGAATATCTACAAATGTGGGCACTAGTGAGGCGACTGAGTGGTGGAATCGCGCCGTGGTGTGTGGTGTTGGGGACTCACGAGCATGCTGCGCGTTATTTGGTGGTGTGCTGAGAGTCGTGACCTACTCACGTTGGGGGAGGGGATGAAGAGCCTCTGAGACAAGTCGCTGTTCGACTGGAGATTTGCTCACGTGGAAAGCATGGAAAAGGCGAAAAAATCAGGCGTGTCGGGTGATTTGACAAATTGGTACACAGGTGTATCATCTTAGGTATTGGTACACGGGTGTACCAAAGAAAACACCCCAAGGAAAGGTGGCCAGAGGAGACTTCGCAAGCGGCCAAACGAATTGAAATCCAACGCAGCAGTCGATTCGTTTTTGGCAATCGGAAGGCAGTCGTCAACAATCGGAAGGCAGCCAAAGACAGCCGGAAGATAACCGAGAAGTAACCGGACGAAAACCGGAAGCCAGTCGGAAGAAAGCCAACCACCCGCAAGCCAACTCCAATGGTCCAGGAGGAGATAACATGCGCAACACCAAGAAGGTCATCGCGGCAACGGCAGCCGTGGCCACGCTCGTCGGTCTCGCCGCCTGCGGCAGCAGCAACGACAACAGCGCCAACAAGGGTGACGCCGACAAGGCCGAACTCGTGTTCTGGGGCTGGGATTCCGGCAACTCGATGAAGGAAATCCTCGCTGACTTCGAGAAAGCCAACCCCGGCATCACCGTCAAGTTCAACAACACCGGCACCGCCGAGAAGACCTCCACCGCGCTCTCCAACGCCATCGCCGCAGGCAACGGCGCCCCTGACGTCGTGATGCTCGAAGATCCGACCGTCACCCAGTTCGCCGTCACCGATGGCCTCGTGGACCTGAGCGAATTCGGCGCCGACAAACTCGCCGACGACTTCGCCGCCGGCCCGTGGAACAAGCTCCAGTACAACAACAAGCCGTACGCTCTGCCGATTGATTCCGGCCCCGAAATGTTCTTCTACAACAAGGCAGTGTTCGACAAGGCCGGCGTGGACGGCGAGTCCATCAAGACCTGGAACGACTACTACGAGGCCGCCAAGAAGATCCGTGCCACCGGCTCCTACATCACCAATCTGGCCGGTACCTCCAACGACTATCAGCCGTTCACCGCCCAGATCTGGCAGGCCGGTGCCCAGCCGTGGAAGGTCGATGGCGAGAACATCACCATCAACATGACCAAGGACGAGGGCATGCAGCGCTATATCCAATTCGTCCAGAAGCTCATCGACGAAGACCTCGTGGACACCAAGACCCCGAACTGGTCCGACGATTGGAACCGCGAGCTCAACGATGGCACCCTCGCCTCCCTGACCATCGGCGCTTGGATGCCGATCAACCTCATGACCGGCGCCCCCGATCAGGCCGGCAACTGGCGCGTCGCCCAGCTGCCGCAGTGGGAGGAAGGCAAGGAAGTCTCCGCCGAAGACGGTGGCTCCGCACTTGCCGTCACCTCGCAGTCCAAGAACCAGGCCGCTGCCTACAAGCTCGTTGAGTACATGACTCATGGCGAGGGCGCCCAGACCATGGCCGACACCGGTACCTTCCCGTCCCTGAAGAAGATCCTCCGGTCCGACTCCTTCACCGACCCGACCACCGAGTCCAACAAGAAGACCAACGACTACTTCGGCGGTCAGAACGTCAACGAAGTCCTTTCCGCCGCGGCTCAGCGCCCGACCGAGAAGTTCCAGTACCTGCCGTACAACCCGTACGCCCAGACCGCTTACGGCGACGAAGTCTCCAAGGCCTACTCCGGCGACATCACCCTGGAGAAGGCGCTTGAAAACTATGCCAACAAGCTCGCCGAGCAAGGCAAGCAGCAGGGCTACAACGTCACCGTCAAGTGACGCAATCCGATCTATTACCGGTACATCCGGCACTGACCAACAATCAAAACCTGCGGCTAGGCCACTCTCCTTCCGCCTAGCCGCCCGATCTCCCAAAGCGGGGATGCTCCCCAGTGTCCCCGCTTTCCCATGCCCTCGCCTGACGTGACCGCTCCAATCGAGCGACCCCCTGGTAGCGGGCGCAGCACAGCAATCCGTATTCCAAGAAAGCAATCGATTATGTCCGATCAAACAATGGCCGCAGCCCCGCAGCCAACGGTGGGAATCCTGCCTGAGGAGGCGGATCTGCACACGGCCGAGGCCCGCGTCAACAAGCACAAGGCCGACTGGCGCGGCTGGAAGTTCATGTGGCTGTTCGCCGTGGTGTTCGTCTTCGTGTTCATCATCCCGATTGTGTACGCCATTTACATCTCCTTCTTCAAAAAGCAGATGGTCGGCGGCACCAAGTTCGTCGGCTTCGAGAACTACGCCCGACTGATTCAGGATCCGCAGTTCTGGAGCTCGGTGGGCCGCGTCACTATCTTCACCGTATTCCAGGTGCCGATCATGCTGTTTCTGGCCGCAGCCATGGCCCTCGCTTTGGATTCGATGAAGCTGCATGGCACCAAGTTCTTCCGCATCTCCACATTCCTGCCCTATGCGGTGCCCGCAGTGGTCTCCACCATGATTTGGGGCTTCGTGTATGGCGCCAAATACGGTCTGGTCGGCTCCCTCAACGACTTCCTCGGCACCAACATCGATGTGCTCAACCCCGACGTGCTGCTTGCATCCATCGCGAACATCAACACGTGGGAATATGCCGGCTACAACATGCTGATTTTTTACAGCTCCCTAAGCACCATTCCGCACAGCTTGTATGAGGCCGCCTCCATCGACGGCGCTTCGGAGTGGCAGATTGTTAAGAAGATCAAGCTGCCGGAGCTGAAGGGCTCGCTGGCCATCACGGTGATCTTCTCGATCATCGGCAGCTTCCAGCTGTTCAACGAGCCGAGCATTTTGCAGAACATGGTTCCGGGCAACGCGATCACCACGTACTACACGCCGAACATGTACGCCTACAACCTGAGCTTCACCGGCAATCAGAGCAACTATGCCGCAGCTCTGGCCATCGTGATGGCCATCATCACCATGGCCATTGCGTATGTCGTCCAGCTTAAGAGTATGAAGGAGCAGATGAAGTAATTATGAGCACTGCAACCATGACTTCAACAACAACCATGACCCCGGCCGATCTCAAGGCTCAGGAAAAGGCCGCCAAGAAGGTCGAGAAGGAGCGTCAGAAGCGCATCGACGCCGACGAGAAGGCCGAGCGCAAGCGCGCCGCCAAGACCGGTTTCTCCAACCCGGCGAACCCGACCCGCTCGATGGCCTTGACCATCGTGTGCGCGATTTTCGCGGTCTACTGCCTCTTCCCGTTTGTCTACCTGATGATTAACGCCACCAAGACCCAGTCCGACTTCACTGCGACGTTCGGCCTCGGTTTCGGCAAAACGTTCGCCCTGTTCGACAACATCGCCACGGTGTTCACCTATCAGGACGGTATCTTCGGCCGCTGGTTCGTCAACACGATTCTGTATGTGGTGGTCGGCGCCGGCGGTGCCACCTTGCTGGCCATCATGGGCGGCTATGCGCTGGCCAAGTTCCGCTTCCCCGGCCGCAAGCTGTGCTTCGTGATCATCATCGGCGCCATTTCGGTGCCGGGCATCGCGCTGGCCGTGCCGCAGTTCCTGCTGTTCGCCAAGATGGGCCTCATGAACACCCCGTGGTCGATGATTATCCCGAGTTTGGTATCCACGTTCGGTCTGTATCTGATGTGGATCTTCTCCGATCAGGCCGTGCCGGATGAGCTGCTTGAGGCCGCGCGCGTGGATGGTGCCGGCGAGTTCCGCACCTTCTTCCAGATTTCCCTGCCGCTGCTGGCACCCGGCATCGTGACCACTGCATTGTTCGCCATTGTGGCGACGTGGAACAACTACTTCCTGCCGTTGATCATGTTGAAGGATTCCAACTGGTACCCGTTGACGATCGGTCTGAACCAGTGGAAGGACCAGGCTTCAACCGCAGGCGGTCAAGCTATCCAAAACCTCGTGATTACCGGTTCGCTGATCACGATCATCCCTCTGGTGATTGCGTTCCTGTGCCTGCAGAAGTACTGGCAGTCCGGCCTCGCCGCAGGCGCCGTCAAGGAGTAGTTGCTACTCCTTCTGGTTCTCCTCAGTCCGCTTCGCGGACAGCTCCCCTCAGAGAGGGGAGCTGGAGAAATGGGGTCTTGTCTCCCTTCTCTGAGGAGAGCTGTCGAACGCAGTGAGACTGAGGGGGAGCCAAAGCCCAAAACCGGCAAACACAGCACCGGCCATAAGCCGATACAATGAAGGACTTGATTGATATGACTACTCGCAGAGCATTCCGTTGGCCGTCTTTGTTGACGCCGAATGGTCGTGGCATCGCGTTCGGCGGCGACTACAATCCGGATCAGTGGCCGGAGGAGACGCTGGACGAGGACATCCACCTGATGACCCAGGCTGGCGTCAACACTGTGGCCCTTGCCATCTTCAGCTGGGACAGGATCGAACCGCGCGAGGGCGAGTTCACGTTCGAGTGGCTTGACCACGTGATCGACAAGCTCGGCGCGGCGGGCATCGCCGTGGACCTGGCCTCGGCCACTGCCACGGCCCCGTTGTGGCTGTACGAGCGTCATCCTGAGGTGCTGCCAATCGACCGATACGGCCATGTGGTCAACGCGGGCTCACGCCAGTCGTGGCAGCCTACAAGCCCGGTGTTCAAGGAATACGCGCTGCGCCTGTGCCGCAAACTTGCCGAACACTACAAGGACAATCCATACGTGACGACCTGGCACATGGGCAACGAATACGGCTGGAACAACCGCTACGACTACTCCGACAACGCCCTGGCCGCGTTCCGCACGTGGTGCGAGGCCAAGTACGGTACCATCGACGCGTTGAACGAAGCGTGGGGTACGGCGTTCTGGTCCCAGCACGTCAACAGCTTTGCCGAGGTGCTTCTGCCTCGCCACATGGGCGGCGACAGCATGGTCAACCCGCCCCAGCAGTTGGATTACGAGCGGTTCGGCAACGACATGCTGCTCGACTTCTACAAAGCCGAACGCGACGCCATCGAGCAGATCTGCCCCGGCAAGCCGTTCACCACGAACTTTATGGTCTCCACCGACCAATGCACCATGGACTACGCGCAATGGGCAAACGAAGTGGACTTCGTGTCCAACGATCACTACTTCCATGAGGGCGAATCCCATCTGGACGAGCTCGCCTGCTCGGACGCGCTCATGGACTCGCTTGCGCTGGGCAAGCCGTGGTACGTGATGGAGCACTCCACCTCAGCCGTGCAGTGGAAGCCGCTGAACATGCGCAAGCGCGCCGGCGAGCTCATGCGCGACTCCTTGGCCCACGTGGCCATGGGTGCCGACGCCATCAACTTCTTCCAATGGAGGCAATCCGCATCGGGTGCCGAGGCATTCCACTCCGCGATGGTGCCCCACGCGGGCTCCGATACGAAACTGTTTCGAGGTGTGTGCGAACTCGGCGCCGCGCTGAAGACGCTGTCCGACGCGGGTGTGCAAGACACGGAACTGAAGCGCGCGGACACGGCGATTCTGTTCAGTGCGGAATCCGAATGGGCCACTCGCTCCGAGACCCTGCCCAGCATGAAACTCAATCACTGGCATGACGTGCGCGACTGGTACCGTGGCTATCTTGATACCGGAGCGCGCGCGGACGTGGTACCGCTCGCCTACGATTGGAGCGGGTACCAGACTATCGTGCTGCCCACCGTGATCGCCCTGTCCGACGAGGATACCCGTCGCATCACAGACTTCGCCGAAAACGGCGGTACGGTCATCGTCGGCTACGCCACCGGCCTGATCGACGAACACTTCCACATCGGCCTCGGCGGCTACCCCGGCGCCGGCAACGGGCTCCTGCGCGACATGCTCGGCATCCGCTCCGAAGAATTCAACATCCTCGGAGAAGAAGCCGAAGACGAACCGGTCGAAATCGGTTTGTCGAATGGACTCACGACCCGTCTGTGGCAGAATGACGTGACCTCGGTCGCTCCAGACACTCGCGTGCTTGCCACGTACATGGGTACAGCCGCTGCTGATTGGGAGCTCGACGGCGTCCCCGCCATCACCAGTCACCCCCACGGCCAAGGCACCGCCATCTACGTGGGCTGCGACCTCAACCGTCACGACATTGCCCAGCTGCTCAAAGCACTTGGCTCCCGCTGGCGGGAGCTGTCGGCGCAGCCGACTGAGGGTGGTCAAACTCCAACCTATCCCACCACAGATCCCCGCATCCTGCGCACCATCCGCCGATCCGCAGACGGCTCCACCCGCTTCGATTTCTACCTCAACCGCTCAAACCAGCCCGTCGCCATCAACGGTGTGGAAGGAGAGCTCATCATCGCCTACCGTTGCGAGGCCGACACCACCGGCTATACGCTGAATCGCAATGCCATTCTTATCGCTAAAGCGTCCTGCTAGACCGCGCTAGAATGGCAATGTTGTCCAGATAGAGGAGTGCGGCATGAGCGACGAGAAAACAGCCAAGCGTCGAGTGACGCTACGCGATGTCGCTCAGGCCGCCGGTGTATCGCTCAAAACTGCGTCGAACGTAATCAATGGCTCCGGGCGTATGACCGATGAGACCCGTGCCAAGGTCGAGTCGGTCATTAAGGACCTCGACTACCGAGTCAACGTGGCCGCCCGCAACCTCAACCGCGATCACACCGGCTTCATCACCCTCGCCGTGCCTTCGCTGATTCCGCCATATCTGGCCGAGCTCGCCAACCGCACCATCGAGGCCGCCCGTCAGCGCGACTATTCCGTATACGTCACCACGTATGCGGAAGGCTCCGCGAAAGGCGCGCGCGATCTGCTGAAGAAGTTCAACTCCACGGTGTCCGATGGCATGATCCTTTCCATGAGCGAGGTGGAAAACATTTCGCCCGATGATCTGAAGGTTGATTTTCCGCTGGTCATCGTTGGCGCGCGTACCACGTGGGACATTGTGGATCACGTGACCCCAGACGATGTATCCGCAGCCGCCATGGCCGCAGGCTACCTGTATGACCGCGGTTCCACCAGACTTGCAGTGATCGGTGCCCGTGACGTTTACGACGAAGATGCATTGCTGAATGCCGTAGAAGGCAACGCGCAGCTGCGTCTGCGCGGCATCATCGAAGAGACCCGTAGGCGTGGGCCCTCCTTGGATCCGCAGCTGATTGGCAACACCGATCAGGATTGGACCATCGGAGCCGGTGCCCGTGTGACCCAGCGGCTCATTGATTCCGGCGTGCCATTCGACGGTGTGATCGCCCTGAACGATCAGTTGGCCATCGGCGCATTGACCGCTCTGCGCGCCGCTGGTTATGAGGTGCCCGCGCAGGTGCAGGTCATCGGCTTCGACAACAACGAGGAAGCCTCCTACCTGCAGATTCCGCTGACCACCATGGATTCCCGCCTTGACTGGACAGCTCCCACGGCAGTGAATCGTGTCCTCGGACGCATCGACGGCAGCATCACCAAGCCCGAACTGCTCACCACCGAATCCCAGGTCATCGCCCGCGCCTCCACACGCTGACATGTGCCTCTCCGTGTACAGTGGCGTGTAGTCGCAGCAATAAAGGAGCATCAAAAGCCATGACCAACGGACACATCAACCCCGCCAACGTGCCGGACATCGCCTTGAAAGACGGCCATTCCATTCCGCAAGTCGGTCTCGGCGTGCTACGCATCGATGACGAGGGTGTGGTCCCCGTCGTCGAATCCGCGTTGGAAGCCGGCTACCGCCATATCGATGGTGCGGCCGGCTACAACAACGAGGCCGGCGTGGGTCGTGCGCTCGCCGCTTCCGGATACAACAAGGGCGCCAAGCGTGAGACCCTGTGGGTCACCACCAAGCTGCGCGACTCCCAGCAGGGCTACGATTCCGCGCTCAAAGCTTTCGACAACTCGCTGGAACTCCTCCAGCTCGATTACGTGGACATGTACATGATCCATTGGCCCACGCCGTTCGACTGGCGCAGCACCGACACCTGGAAGGCGTTCGTCAAGCTGCGCGACGAAGGCATGGCCCGCACGCTCGGCGTATGCAACTTCATGCCCGCCGATCTGAAGCGTCTGCACGAGGAGACCGGCGCATGGCCGGCCGTCAATCAGATTGAGCTGCACCCCACGTGGCAGCAGCGCGAAGTGGTGGCGTTCTGCAAGGAGCACGGCATCGCCGTGGAGGCCTACTCGCCGATGGCGCGTGGCGC
Source organism: Bifidobacterium sp. 2450 (assembly GCF_041900695.1). Taxonomy (NCBI): domain Bacteria; kingdom Bacillati; phylum Actinomycetota; class Actinomycetes; order Bifidobacteriales; family Bifidobacteriaceae; genus Bifidobacterium; species Bifidobacterium sp. 2450. The sequence goes on along the minus strand of NZ_JBHEEA010000005.1, from coordinate 13,081 downwards.
CGACCTCAACGCCGGCGACGGCACCATCGAGAAGATCGCCGCCGCCCATGAGGTCAGCCCGGCCCAGGTGATTCTGCGCTGGCACATCGAAAACGGCACAATCATCATCCCCAAGTCCGTGCATGCCGACCGCCAGAAGGAGAATCTCAACCTGTTCGGCTTCGCCCTGACCGCCGACGAACACGCTGCCATCGACGCCCTCGACGGCCCCACCCGCGCCGGCCACGACCCCCTCACCTTCACCTATGCGTGATTGATGGCACGTCGTAACGCCCACTTCCGCCGTCGTTTCAACGCCTCTGGACCGCTGGAGCGCGTGCTGATTCTCGTCGTTCTCGCCGTAGCAATCGGCGTGACCATCGGCCTGCTACTGCCGCAGGTCAGCTCCGACGCGGCCAAAATCACCGGTGGCTACACTGCCACCGGTTCAGCCGCCGACACTTTGAACGCGCTCGCCGTAGACGACAACCAAAGCTCCTCCGGCTACGACCGCGATTCCTTCGGTTTCCGCACCACCGACGTCGACGGCAATGGCTGCGACGTACGCGACGACGTGCTCGCCCGCGATCTCACGGACATCACCTACAAATACGCCGGTTCCTGTGTGGTCGAGTCCGGCACACTGGCCGATCCGTACACCGCTCAGACCATCCATTTTGTACGTGGCCGCGCCACCAGCGCCAAAGTGCAGATCGACCATGTGGTGGCCCTTGAAAACGCTTGGCAATCCGGTGCGCGCGACTGGTCCACTGCCAAACGCCATGAATTCGGCAATGACCCCTACAACCTGCTGGCCGTCGACGGCCCGACCAATCAGGAGAAGGGTTCGGCTTCCGCCGCCTACTGGCTACCCACCAACGCCGACTACCGTTGCGACTACGTGGCCCGCCAGATTGGCGTCAAAGACAAGTACCAGCTCACCGTCACCTCCCAAGAAAAGGACGCCATGCTCGCCGTTCTCCACACCTGCCCGGGCCAGGCTGTGCCCGCAGACCAGTAAGAGGAAGAGTATCTCGCTTGAGAGAGGTACATTAGGCCATTCGCAGAGTGCTATCTGCTTTCAAAGCAGATAGCACTGTCAGCTGCACTTTCATGAGCGAGTTTTCCGCCGTCTGGCACATTTCATGAGCGAGTTTTTGGCGGTTTGTCACATTTCATGAGCGAGATGGCGGGAAATGCCAGCTGCCAGTCCGCCAGTCATCCATCAATCGTCCGCAGATTGTCCGTCTGTTGACGCGGGAAACATGCCTGCGCTATAACTGTGCGCGGTATGAAGGGAACAGGTACAAACGATATGGCAGTAACACACACCGCAGCAGATGCCACTGCGGCAACCACTATGACGAACGCCGTGGCAGACATCGAACAGGAAACACCGGAAATCGAGAAGGAACGCCAGCTTGCCGGAGTCGGAACCGGGGCCGGAGCAGGGACGAACAACAAGAAAAAGCCGCATGACCATGCGCTGGCCAGCATCCTTGGCCCCGCGTTCGTGGCGGCCGTGGCCTATGTCGATCCAGGCAATGTGGCGGCCAACATCACCTCCGGCGCACGATACGGCTACCTGTTGGTGTGGGTGCTGGTGCTCGCCAACGCCATGAGCGTGCTCATCCAGTATCAGTCCGCCAAACTCGGCATCGTGACCAACAAATCCCTGCCGGAACTGCTGGGCGAGCGTATGAGCGATGCCGGCCGGTTCATGTTCTTCATGCAGGCCGAGGTCATCGCCATCGCCACCGATCTGGCCGAGGTGATCGGCGGCGCCATCGCCCTGAACCTGCTGTTCGGATTGCCGCTGTTCACCGGCGGTCTGGTGATCGGCGCAATCTCCACGGTGATGCTGTGGTTCCAAGGCGGCAAGACGCAAACCACGTTCGAGCGCATCATCATCGTGATGCTGCTGATTATCACATTCGGCTTCATCGCAGGCCTGTTCGTAGCCCCGCCGAACCCCGGCGAAGTGGTCAAAGGCATGATTCCACGCTTCCAAGGCGCCGACTCGGTGTTGATGGCCGCCTCGATTCTGGGCGCCACCGTGATGCCGCACGCCATCTACCTGCACTCCACGCTGGTCAACGACCATTACGCAGGCGGCGAAAAGCCGTCGATCAAAACGCAGCTGAAAGGCTCGAAAATCGATGTGGCCTGGGCGCTGTTGCTGGCCGGCACCGTGAATCTGGCGATGCTGGTGCTCGCCGCCAACTCGCTGCATGGCATGTCTGGCACGGATTCCATCGACGGCGCACAGCGGGCGATCACGCAGGTGCTCGGCCCGGTGATCGGCACGATCTTCTCCATCGGCCTGCTGGCTTCGTCGCTGAGCTCCACATCGGTCGGCACGTATGCCGGCTCGGAAATCATGCACGGTCTGCTGCACGTTAACGCCCCGATGTGGGCCTGCCGTGTGGTCACGCTGGTGCCGGCACTGATTGTGCTGTGGTTCGCCAAGGACCCGACTCAGGCGCTGGTCATCGGCCAGGTGGTGCTTTCCATCGGCATCCCGTTCGCCGTGATTCCGCTGATGCGATACACGCATAACAAGGAACTCATGGGCAAGTGGGCTGATGGAACCGTCAAGCACGTGATTTTTATGATTGTGGTGGCACTGATTGTGGCGCTCAACGTGCTGCTGATTGTCCTGACGCTGATGGGCAGGGCGCAATAGACTCCAGCTGAAATCCTGCGATAGCACAACATAATAAGAAACCCCGGTTCCAACACCGGGGTTTCTTATTATGTTGAGAATGGTTGAATCTGCCGTCAGTTCGCAGCCATACGCCGCGCACGCCGTTCGCGCAGCGCGCGCAAGGAAATAATGTCTCGCGTACGACCGGCGCCGTCGCCCTTGACGCCGAAGAACACCATCAACACCATTGCCAGGCAGATCATTGCGGAAATGCGCAGCGCCCATTGAATGCCGAAAATCGAAGCGGCGACGGCGGAGGCGCCGCCCTGCTTATGCAAAGCAGCAAACGTTTCCATCAGAATCACCAACACGGGTGCGCCCACAGCGCCCGCAATCTGACGCGCGGTATTCGTCACCGATGATCCGGCGGACACTTCGCTCGGCCCGTTCAGGCAATTCAGGGACCACGTGGTAATCGGCATCAGCAGGAAACCCATGCCGATCTGACGGATGAACTGGCAGATCGATACCCACCAGATCCACGTATCCATCGCCACCAGCGACATGCCCAAGGTGCCAAGGGTCAACACAATCGAACCGAACAAAGCCACGGGTCGTGCGCCGAATCGATCCATCGCACGGCCGCCGAAGAACTGGGAGACGCACTGGCCGATGGCGCCCGGCAGCATGATCAGACCGCTCATCGTGGCCGAATAGCCGCGGTCAGTCTGGATGTAGAGCGGCATGATGACCAAAATCGAACTGAAGGCGAAAAATGCCAGCGACGCGGTAATGGTGCCGACGGTGAACGAACGGTTCTTCAGCACTTCCAAGTCCAGCAGCGGCGGCTGGGGGAGTGCCGACTTGTCCTTGGCTACGGCCTCGCGATACCGCTTGCCAGCGCGCAGGTTGCGCATCACAAACCACACGATGCCGACCAGTCCCACAACCATGGGCCCCCACGTGACCGGTGCCGCGAATCCATAGGTCTCTGAATTGGTGAAGCCGAACATCAGCCCGCCAAAGCCGATCACCGACAGGCACACCGAGAAGAAGTCCGCGCGGGCCGAAGGGTCGTGTGAACCGAAATTATGCAGTCCGAACATGGCCGCCAGCAGCGAGACCACGCCAATCACGGTCATGGTCAGGAAGATTGAACGCCAGCCATTGGCGTCGGTCTGCCAGCCGCCCAAGGTGGGGCCGATTGCCGGAGCCACGCTCATGGCCATGCCCACGGTGCCCATCGCGAAACCGCGGCGAGACAGCGGGTAAATGGAGAACACGGTGATTTGCAGCACCGGCCACATCACGCCTGTGCCGGCAGCTCCGAGCACGCGCCCGACCAGCACCCATACGAAGTTTGGCCCCAACCATGCCAGCACGGAGCCGATTGTGAACACCGCCATCGAGCAGATGACGATCTGGCGGGTGGAGAAGCGCCGGGTCAGAAACGCGGTCAGCGGCACCATCACGCCCATGACCAGCTGGAACACGGAGGTGAGCCACTGCCCGGTGGTTACGGAGATGTGGAATTCGGAAACGATAATCGGCAGCGCGGAACTCAGCTGCAACTGCGTGAAGTTGCCCACGAAGGTAATAAAGGTCAATATCGCGATGGAGATGAACGCCGCCCGGCTGAGTTTGCCGTCTACATATGATTCCTCGCGGCTCAGCACCCGCTGCAGTTCGCCGCGACGATTCTTGATTCCCTGAGCTCCGTTCATTCCACCCACGTGCATACTCCACTCTCGCTGATCGACCGCAACAACGCATCAGGCGGTCTCTCAAAGCAACCCCGATACGCTACACCCAGGGGTAGTCCGTGGGGTAGTCCGTCGAGATGCAATGCCGAGATGGCTGGCCGCCCGGTTGCAGAGCAAATTAGTCCCGTTATTCGAGACGTCAAAATGAACGTAGTTACTATCCGATCACGTTCGCTATGTGGTTTTCTGCCCCCCCCCTAGCGGTTAGGGGTGTGAATCACTGGGTGTTCCGGGCCTCGCATAGCCGCATCCCCGAGATCGTCGAGCTTTCCAAAAAAACAGGAGACGCCGCCCCGACATCCCACGCACCATCGAACCGGGCTGCTCCAACGCCAGGCTCGAGGCGTTCAGCAACAGGATCAAGGTCACCATCCGCATGGCCTACGGCTTCCACCGCGTCACCAACCTCATCGCCCTGATCATACTCCGATGCAGCGGACTCGACATCCGACTACCACAACCCACAATCTAACCCACAAAAACAGCAGAAGCCTCTCAAGTATCCAACTTTTTGTCCGCACCCCCCCCCACAAGGTTCTAATCAGGCATTACAGAAAGCGCGTCACCGGTTCCGAGAGGAGTCGGCGGCACGCTTTCATAAGGGCACACAATCCCAAGATCACACCCACAGATCAATACCGATCAGTACTCGTACGTGATCGCGGGGTCGCCGATGGTCGGCGTCTGATCCAGTTTGAGGTTGGCCGAGCCGGCCGCGGTGGTCACGTCGTATTCGATGGTCACCGTGTCCTGAGGTGCCAGAGAGATGTCGTCCATGTAGGTCATATGGTCCTTGGCCTGCACCTGCGCGAAGGAACTGCCGTTCGACGCCGACACGTTGCTGACCTCGCCTCCGGCAGGCGTGTAGATGACCACGCGGTTCACCGCCACGCCTCCCTTGGCGTTCGCCGTGATGTATTCCGGCAGGGATCCGGCCTCGCCCAGCTGCAGGGTGTTGGTGAACGAATACGTAACGTGGTAGGTGTTGTCGCTGGTCCTCTTCACCGTCGACTTGCGCTGGATGTACCAGTCCATCTTCGAGGCCTGCATCTCGTTGAGGTAGACGCTGGTCACCGGGTTCTTCACGTCGTTGGTGATCTCGCCGGTGACGCCGGCGCTGCGCAGCACCGCCTGATCCTCCTCGTGGAACGACCAGAAGTACAGGTGCCGCTGCTCGGCCATCCGGAGCATCGTCTTGGCGACGGTCATGAGCTTCTGCGTGTTCATGTCGCCGAACAGGTGGGCGACCGCCTGGGCGGCGGTCTCGCTGAAGTACTGGTCCTGAGCGGAGGGCGTCAGTTCCTTGTAGGCGCCGTTGAGCAGGAATTCGGCGGTGTTCGACCCGTTGAGCACGCGCCCGTCGGACAGGGTCACGTCGCCGGTGGCGCCGATCATCGCCTGCAGCGCGACGGGGTCGAGCGACATCACGCCGTCGGACGATCCGCCGAACGGAGCCGCCTGCCAGAACTTCTGGGCCATGGACGCGACGCGCGGGAAGTCCAGCGTGGACGAAAGATTATGGATGACTTGACCGAAGTACAGTCCGCTGTACAGCGTGCCGTCACCGTCCTGGTTGACGTCATCCAACGCGGCGTTGGAGGGGAACTCGGCATCCGCGTGGAACTCCCCCACCGCGATCTTGCCGTTGTCCGCGCTGAAGGAACCGGCCGAACCGATCAGGCCGCCGGTGCCGCGGATCTCGGAATTCGTCTGGGCCAGCAGCACGTAGTTGCGGGCGCCGTTCGCACCGAGGAAGTTCGGCAGCATGTTGAGCATGCCGCTCAGGTTTTCGGTCACCTGCGCCAAGGCGGCCATCTGCGTCTTGCCGTTCTGCAGCGCGTTGTTCACCACGCCGAGTTTGGCGTCGGGAAGATCCTGGATCGTCCTGGCCTGCGATTGCACGGACTGGTCGACCGCAGCAAGCTGCTGCGCCGCGGCGATGATCGGCTCCATGTTGAGCTGCCCATCGCCACTGGAGAGGCTGGCACCGGTCAGTGTGGTGACGACCTTGCCCAGCTGGGGCAGCGTGGTCTGCGCGAAGTCATCGATGGTACCGATGGCGGTGCGCGCCGTCTTCACGTCACCACCGACCACGGGCATCTTCTCCGCCAGCGTCCACAGACCGCCGCTGACATCCTGCTTGGCGGCGGCCGCCTCCTTCTGGATGTGGCTCACGTCGGACAGCGCCTTGACCATGTCGTCGGTGGAACCGTCCTTGATGACCTTGGCCGCGTTGACGACATTGTTGAGGTGCGCTTTGGCGCTCATCGCCGACTTGTACAGTTTGAATCCGCTGAAGCCGGCCGCCGCGGCGCACACGACCAGCAACAGCAGCACGACGAGCAGCGCGTTGCGAACGCGATGGGTTTTCCTGGTGACCGTGCGTGCGTGTGATGGCATGGGCTACTTCCTTACGTTATGACATGTATCGATACTGGCTGGCTGCCCGGTTACGCTTTCGCTGGACGGGTAGCTCGGCGGACGGCACGTAGCAGTGCACGACGTGCACATCGCGTATGATGCCGGGGGTCAGCGCGGCTGACTGGGGTGGCCGCGGACCGGATGGAGCACCGGCCCCGCCGGCGTCGTATAGGTCCGTGGGGAACGTGATCGGAGGAATGTCCCAGAACGTATCGACGATGTCGTGATTGGCAACGGGAATCGCCGTGCCCGCCGGTTCGGACGGGGGCACCGGAACGCCGCTCATCGCCTCCGTGGGCTGCACATCGCCCGGTTGGGCAGGCCCGGACACCGGAGACTGCACCATCGTGGGCTGATCCGCGACACTGTTATGCGACGCCGGAGCCGTTGGCGTCGTATTCTTTTCCGGATGGCCACCCGTTCCCATGAGCTGGCATGCACCTTTCAGCGAGTATTTCTCCTACCGCATGCCAGTCTACCCATGCCCGCGGGATAACCCAAAAAGCCCTGCAAGAATACCGATCTTTGAGGCTTCTGCTGTTTTTGTGGGTTAGATTGTGGGTTGTGGTAGTCGGATGTCGAGTCCGCTGCATCGGAGTATGATCAGGGCGATGAGGTTGGTGACGCGGTGGAAGCCGTAGGCCATGCGGATGGTGACCTTGATCCTGTTGCTGAACGCCTCGAGCCTGGCGTTGGAGCAGCCCGGTTCGATGGTGCGTGGGATGTCGGGGCGGCGTCTCCTGTTTTTTTGGAAAGCTCGACGATCTCGGGGATGCGGCTATGCGAGGCCCGGAACACCCAGTGGTTCAGCTCTCCCCTGGCCTGGTCGGGGGAGCCCGAGCAGGGTGCGCGGCGGTTCCTCGAGCCGCCATGAACGGTAGGGCTGGCCCTTGGGGTCCGTGCGTCGCGGGCTTCCGAATGCCTCCGACCGCCCGGCGGTCAGCTTGTCGGGGTTCTTCGGGACGGTGTATCTGGCGCCGCGCATGCGCCCGGCCGCCTCCTCGTCGTGCCCGTGGCGCGCCTGGTTCCACAGGCGTTTCCCGACCTTGTCCAAGGCGCCGGTCATCCAGGAGACGATGCGGAAGCCATCCGGCACGCGTTCGGCGTTCGGGCAGTGCTCGGCGACGCGCGAGTCGATCCATCCGGCCCCGTCGCCGGTCGCCACTGTGACGGACGCCTTCCGCTCGTCGGCGAGCTGTCGGAAGAACAGGTCGAACACGTCCCCGCCGACCCCGTCGTGCGCCCGGATGACCCGATGCCGCGAAGGTCGACGACCACGGTCGATCCTGCTCAAGACCGCGTCCCTGCGCACCGACAGGCAGGAGGTGCGCGCCGACGATCTGCTCGCCGACCCCGCGAACAAGCCGCTCACCCTCGCGCACGGCGCGTACCGGAAGATCATCTCCTGCCACGCACACGAGGACCGGCGCAAGGGACGGGGCATGATGGCCGAGCTCATCGAATCCCTCGCCGTCAAAGGCGGTGCGCCCGGATGTCCCGGACTCGCCACGCTCGGACGCACCCTCAAACGCCGTATGGGCGACGTGCTCGCGTTTTTTCGACCACCCCAACGGCGCGAACGGCCCCACCGAGGCCATCAACGGCAGGCTCGAGACCCTCAGGGGCATCGCCTTCGGCTTCCGCAACCTCGACAACTACATCACCAGAAGCCTGCTCCACACCGGAGGCTTCAGACAAGCCATCCAAACCCACCTCTAACCACACGCCATACACGCCAAAATGCGAAGAGCCGGCAACAAGCCGCAGACCCCGGCCAACCAGTGCAAGGTCGAGCTTTCGCAAACCGGTGCCACAGCGGAGCCGATTGCGGCCGCGCTGCTGTTTATGGCGTTTGCCGGAATCACCCTTCTGCTGGTTCGTCGCAAGACCAACCGCTGATTGCTGATTACTGACAACGCATAACCAAAGAGCCTCTGCCGGACCATGGGAGCTGTCAGCCACAAGGCGGCTGCCTGAGGAGAGAGACCAAAAACAAGAGGGCGTCAGCAAAAAGCTGACGCCCTCTCTACATTGCAGAACTACATGCCAGTCCCATTAAATACTGCGCCCACTGTCTTCAGCAGAATCGCGATATCCCCCGTAATAGACCAATTCTGAACATACGACACATCCGCATACTCAGACTGTTCCTGAGACAAATCATTACGTCCGGAAATCTGCCAGGGGCCGGTGATACCCGGCTTGACCAGCAAACGGGTGGAATACAGCGGCGAATACTGGTCAACCTCATATTGACGCTGCGGGCGCGGACCCACCATAGACATATCGCCCTTCAGCACATTGAAGAACTGGGGAACCTCGTCAATGGAAATCTTACGGATAAACTTGCCAATTTTAGTAATACGAGGATCGTCCTTGACCTTGAATGTTGTTCCCAGTTCCACGCCAGCTGCGGCAGCCACTTCGGCATCCATCTTATCGGCGTTCATTCGCATGGAACGGAATTTGTACATAGTGAAAGGCTTGCCGTAGATGCCGATACGAGTCTGTGAGTAGAACACGGGGCCACCGTCTTCTCGCTTAACCTTATATGCAGCCCATAGCATGATGGGCGAACTCAGAATGATTGCCACCAGGGAGAGAACGATATCGCACACACGCTTAAAGATGCGAGTCGGCAGAGAATACTGCGCAAGCCGAGCTGTCAAAATCGGCATAGAGGGGTCATTATGCAGCTGCAGATTTGCACCGCTCAGATCCGCAACAGAAGCAGTGAGAGCCAGCTCAATGCCCATAGATTCAACGGCGAGCGAAAGTGTACGCATGGTCTCGGAATCATGCGTCAGCACATCAGCGATCAGGATAGTGCGAACCTTCATCCGCTTGGCGGTCTGAGGCAAATGGGAGTTCAACGCCAACACCTTGAGCCGCGCTTCTTCATCATTGGCAGGAATGAACGGAACCGATACAAGATGCTGAGCAGCATTCGGGTCATCCGAATCACACACAGAGGCAACAGGGCAGACCGCGATGGGTGCATACCCCAGGCTGAGGCATGCTTTGAGCTGCTTTAGCGTTTTACGGATGCCCTCCGGAGAGCCAATGATAATAGTGGGGTAGTTGAACTCGCCTTTTGCTCGATTACGGTGAAGCGCACGACGCATCAGCCAGCGTTCAACGATAACGAGGATGAGGGAAAGGATAGGAATAAATACATTCAGGGAACGCGGCACATTCAGATGGAACAAGTAGCCCAATGTGCAGAGCATAATGAAGTCGATAAAGGCCGCATTAAGCAGCTTGGCATATAGTCCGTATCCCTCGCCCATAGTGTGGCGTTCGTAGCTTCGAGCTGCATAGAGACTGATGAGCCAGGAGATGCAGGCTAAGCTCAGGAAACTGAGTACACCATAATCGGCCGGTCCCATGTTCTGTACATTGGCATATGCTCCTGGATTGCACGCGAATACGATGCAGGTGGCGATGATGGTCATCAGCAGATCCAGAATCACCATTGTCGTATTGTACAGATAACGCCATTTGGGCACCGAATATTCGGTGAGATGAGGCCTATCGCCAGCATCGTTATGAGTAACGGTGCCATCCGGAGAAGATGAGAAGTAAGTGCCATCAAAAAACGTTGGTGCAGACGTATTAGGAGTTGCGTCCGCAATGTGAGAATCCGTATGTGCTGCCTGAGCACGGCTGATTTGCACTCGGTGCGGTGTCTCAGTCTCTGCTGTAGCGTTGTTCATATGTTGAGCCGTTGCTGATGCCGTGGTGCTGACTCTCGACACGGTACGTGAACTTCCTTCCCCCCCCCCCCCTAAGGTATTTCCTGCAACTGCAAGGAAATCATGTTAATTTCATCTCTATTGAACACCCTACCATGAGTCCGCCCCCCCCCCCTATAGCAAAATCGCTTAAAAAAACGAATTTCCCATTAGCATTCTGTGAAGATGAAGTGATGGTGGGTGGACGCGGATTGGTCACAGTCCGACGTATCGGACTAGAATGGTGCGCCAGTGGTTTGTACGCAGGCCCGCAAGGTAGCGTTGTAAGTGTGAAGAAGGACTGAGCCCATGCACATTATGTTCGTCTGCACCGGCAATATTTGTCGTTCTCCCATGGGCGAGCTGCTACTCACCCGCTACCTTTCCGGTACCACAGTGCAGGTTTCCAGCGCGGGCACGCATGGTTTGCCCATGCACCAGATTGATCCCAACAGCGCCCTGCTCATGGAAAGCGTAGGCATCGAACCGAGTGGGTTCCGCTCTCGACGCCTGACACAGTCGATGGCCAAGTCAGCTGATCTGATCCTGTGCTTTGAGAAGGATCAGCGCAAAGACATCGTCACGCTGGCACCTACTGCTGTAAAGTATACGTTCCTGTTGGGTGACTTCGCCAACATGTGCGAGTACTGCGCGCGCAACGGACTGGTCAAGGGCTTGACCATTCAGGAACGCTTGCAGTCAGTGATTGACTCTGCTTCCATTATTCGGCCCATGCTTCCCGAACCCGAGGATATTGAGGACCCGCACGGCAAGGAATACGCAAAGTTCCGTACGGCCGCCGAGCAGACAAACAAGGCGCTGCGCACCATCCTGACCAGCATGCGCAAGCACTACTGCGTGGAGGAAGCTCCGGTGCGCCCTCAAATCACGCGGCAGTATGCTTACACGGTCTGAGTGTTTATTGTGATACGGGTATCTATACTTCATGCTTCCAGATGCGGAAGATAGTCTCGTTCAAATATATCGACAATGACGACCTTGACAGCAAGGTATAGTTTTTCTGCCAATCCGGCAGCGCTTCGTATATTGAATTCGTCGGCAGTTCTCATGAGCTGCGGAAATACAGGGTTTGCGGTGGATTGCAAGGAATCTGCTTCTGCTTCGCTTCGTGGGACAGCATCATTGCGAACAACAACAAGAGCAATACATTGATTGCGGCTCACGGTAGTGCCCGAACTCTTGCGCACTTTGGTCTTCGCCCGTCCCTGTGGCGGTGATCAGTTCGCTGCTGGTACGGTCTCACCGAGCCTTGACATGTCGAGGTAGCGGCGCGTCGACCACTCGTCGGATGTCACGTAGCGGACCCTCGCGCAGACGAGCATCAACGCGCTGCGTCCGTCGGGGAACGAGCCGACCACGCGGGTCCTGCGCCTGATCTCGCGGTTGAGCCGTTCGATCATGTTGTTGGTGCGGATCCGACGCCTATGCTCGCGCGGGTAGTCGTCGAGCAGGTAGGTCGTGGTCTCGCCGATGCCCTCGCGCAGGCATTTGGCGGCCTCCTTGAGTTTCCTGGATTCCATGTCCCGGGCGACGGATTCGGCCTTCTCCAACGCCTTGTCGCGTGATTCCATGGAGAACACGGCCTTCAGTGCGTCGGCCGCCCAGTCGCGGTTCCCGGGGTTGACCCTGGCGAGTATGTTGCGCTCGAAATGCACCATGCACCGCTGGTAGCGGGCATCGGGCAGCAGCTCGCCCGCGGCGGCGACCAGCCCCGCGCACCGATCTCCCGTCACCAGTCTCACGCCCTTGAGGCCTCGTGCGAGCATGCCTTTGATGAATTCGCGCCAGCTTTCCGCGTCCTCCTTCATGCCCTCGGCCACCGAAAGCACCTCGCGCCGCCCGTCCATGCCGACGCCGATGGCCACCAGGATGCTCACGTTCTCCACGGACCCGCCCCAGCACCTTTTGTGCCACACGCCGTCCATGAACAGGTACGGGTAATCCTGTTCGAGGGGCCTGCCCCGCCATGCGTCGATATCCGCATAGACGCGCTTGAGCTTGTCGCTCAGGGTCTGCGAGGGCATGCGGTCGCCCCACAGGAGCCGGCTGACATCATCGACCTGGCGGGTGGAGACGCCGGCCAGGTACATGTCGATCAAGGCCTCCTCGACGCTCTCCTCACGCCGACGGTATCGTTCGATCACGGCCGACTCGAACACCGCGCCCTTGAGTTTCGGCACTTTCAGGCTCATTTTGCCGGCCTTGACGGTCAGGTCGCGCTCGTAGTGGCCGGCCCGGTACGCCTTGCGGTCCCCGCTGCGCTCGTAGCGCGCGGCGCCGGTGATCTCGTCGGCCTCGGCGTCGAGCATCGCGTTCAGGGTCTCCTCGACGCTTTTGCGGACCATCCGGTCCAGGGTGGTTTCCAACATGGCCTGGTCGACCTGTAGAATCTGCTGTGACATGGCTTCGTGCCCTCGTTTCCAATCGCGGTTTTCTAATGTCTGGCGACTGAAAATCGTACACAGGACACGGGCCATGCCCCTATCTCAAGCCCAAACCAAAGTGCGCAAAATCTC